>NZ_MNQY01000061.1:0-12326 GCF_001915675.1 Parabacteroides sp. merdae-related_45_40
ACCTCTTGGCGTAACACCACTACCCACTTTTGTAATTAGTTCGCCTATAGTACACATTTTCCACTCTCCACTGAACTCCGGGAAACGCAAAGGTGGAACATTAAGGACTTTATTGTCGTTATTATTTGCCATAGTTATTTTTAATCTCTAATCAAATTTCGTTATGCTGCAAGAAAAACTGCTACGATATGTAGCAGTTTCAATATGCGTTTAAGTCTTATCCTTACTCTTTATCGGGGTTAATATCAAAAGGCAACAAGTTGTCGCCATTATTGAAACGGTCGAAATCGGAGCTAAACAAACGGTCTTGAACGATACGGTATTTCTCGAATTCCGATTCGGCAAATTCCTTGGCGAACTCTGCCGTAATCTTTCCTGCATCGGCTAATATCGCATCACCTCCGGCTTCGAGGATGATGTCAATACGTTTTGCCCAATCTTCCATAGTCATCGGAATGTGACGTTTCGCCATTCGTTCTGCTAAATCAAGAACAGCATTGACTAATTGCGCCATATTTTCCAACTCGTTTTCTTTCAGATAGTTTTTTGCTATAACCACATCGGGCTTCACTATCTTTCCGTCAGGAGCATTTTCCCAAGAGGTAAGCCCCATGTGTTCTTTCTCGGAGTTTGCACGTTGCACGATAAGTTCGGCAGCCGTATGCCCATGTACGGCATAGTGCATTTTGTTCTGAACCTTTTTGAAGAACAGCCGTGTAGTGGGCGCATCGCGATTGTAGTCAATGGCAGTGGCGTAAATATCGGTGAGTTTTTGGTAGAAACGGCGTTCACTCAATCGTATCTCACGGACTTCAGCCAACAAGTGTTCAAAATAATCCTCACCGATAAAAGAACCGTTTTCCATGCGTTTCTTGTCTATGACATAACCACGGATGGCAAATTGGCGCAACACATAGGTACACCATTGGCGGAATTGGGTGGCACGAATGGAATTGACACGGTAGCCCACAGAGATGATAGCATCAAGATTATAGTATTGTACTTCTTTAGTCTGCGTTTTTCCGTCTATAGCCCCATGCTCGGTGGTATGTGCAAAAATTGCACATACCACTTCCTTATCCAATTCACAAGTGTCGAAAATATTCTTCAAGTGCTTGGTGACAACCGTTCTATCCACATCAAAAAGAGTGGCAATAACTTTTTGTGTCGCCCAAATGCTTTCATCTTTATACAACACTTCAACCCCTTGCTCTTTGTCTGCGACAGTAAATATCAAGAACTCCGCTGTGCTGTTTCTTATCTCGAACTTTTTAGCCATAATCTTACCCTCTTCGTTTTATTCTACAATTCCCAGTTCACGAAGGTAGCCTTCAATCTCTTTGTCAAGGTCAGCACGTTTGGCTTCCAATTCCTTGATTTCAGCCATGACAGCCTTAATGTCGATAGGCTCTTCCTCTTCAAAGGTATCCACATAACGGGGAATGTTCAAATTGTAGTCGTTATCGGCTACTTCCTGCAAGGTGGCGAGGTGGCTGTACTTTTCTATCTCGGTGCGATTGCGGTAAGTATCTACAATCTTGTCGATATGCTCCTTGCGTAGTTTGTTTTGGGTCTTGACCTTTTCAAACTCCTTGCTTGCGTCAATAAACAAAATATTATCGTCCTCCTTGCGGCATTTCTTCATCACGAGAATACAAGTGGGAATGGAAGTGCCGTAGAAGATATTGGCTGGCAAGCCGATAATTGCGTCAATGCAGTTCTTCTTCTCGATAAGGAAACGGCGGATAACGCCCTCGGCATTACCACGGAACAATACGCCGTGCGGTACAACGCAAGCCATTGTACCACCATCCACAAGATGATAGAGCATGTGCAGTATAAAGGCATAGTCAGCTGTCTTGCGCGGAGCAAGGCGACCGGCACGGCTGAAACGGTCATCATTGTTGAACTTGTCGGCGGCACTCCACTCTGCGGAGAAAGGAGGATTGGCAACCACGGCATCGAACTGGGTGTCACCGAAAGCGTCCGCCTCCAAGGTGTCGCCATTCTCTATTTGGAAATTACTGAACTTGATACCATGCAGCAACATATTCATACGGCACAAGTTGTAAGTAGTGGGGTTTTTCTCCTGCCCGAATATCTCGTATGCCCGTCCCGTATGAGCTGCACGAATAAGCAGTGAACCCGAACCGCAAGTAGGGTCATATACATTGCGTAAGCGAGTATGTCCGATAGTCACTATCTCGGCAAGAATCTGGCTCACTTCTTGCGGTGTGTAAAATTCTCCGGCTTTCTTGCCCGCTCCAGCGGCAAACTGAGAAATCATATATTCATAAGCATCGCCGAGAATATCTATCTGCGTAGCTTCGTCCGCTCCGAAGTCAATGCCGTTCAAAGCAATCAGTACATTGGATATGAGCGTATTCTTGTCATCGGTAGTTTTGCCGAGCTTGGGCGAAGCAAGGTCTATGTCTGAAAACAAACCTCCAAAATCGTCCTCACTCTCTTGTCCGAGCGTACTGTCCTCAATGCGCTTCAGCGAACGTTCGAGAGAGGGAATAATATTCTCCTTGCGCTTAATTGCGTCAATGATAGAGGTGAAGAGATATTGCGGCTCTACAAAATAACCGATATTTTCCAAACACTGCTTCTTGACTTCCTCTTGAAGTTCAAGGGCATCTTCTTCGCCTGACTGCCACAACTGTTTGAAAGTGATTTCGTCATCTTCAAGCGCACGGTCAGCATAGTTCTCTATTTTTTCAGAAAGGTACTTATAAAAGATAAAGCCCAACGAGAAGTACATAAATTCGTTGGCTGACATATTGCCGCGCAGGTTGTTGGCAACCTCCCAAAGCTGGGCGCGGAGTTTTTGTTGGAGTTCTTCACTCATGTTCTTAAACAGTTTTGTTTTCTACAATGTTTATTTCATTATCAGCTTCTTTTTCAAAGGCTGTCCTTAAGTCATCTAATATTTTTCCGTTGTACGAGAAATACTTGCTTCCCTGATAGGCATTTGAAGGTGTTCTCTTTTCTCCCGGAAGAAACGTACCGACAAAAGGAGACAATTTGTAAATTCGTCCGTCATATTCGATGGAATCATCACTTGCAACTTTCACTTTCAGATTGGTAGGGATAAAAGTAATATATTCACCTATCTTGATATGTACCATGCTGAATTTGAATCGCTCCCGTTTTTTCGGTCGAGAAAATTCTGATTTCTTTTCTTTCTTTTCGGGATGCGCTATAATAGGTTTATTGTCCTCATATTCAGTTATGACCGCATCGTCAATTGTCAAAGCGATGTCTCTGAAAATATCAAGAGCCACTTTGGGGTCAACATTAAAGAATTCCCTATTTTGCCGAATACGCAAGTCTGTCAATCGGTCTATTGTCTTATGCACAAGTCTTTCAACCTCATTGAATTTAGAAGTCTTCATCGTGGCAAAGATTTCAAAAGGCAACGGCACAGCGGTATTGTCCAACTCCTTTGAACGAATGTCAACGGGACGAGTACTTTTACCTATTTTCACCCAATCCTCTCGAAAACTGGGATTGGTCAGTATATAAACATAGCCGGGGTCATTTGTTTTCATACGCCATCTTTTAGTCCCAAGAGAATGTTCTGATAATATTGCGCAGACGGTCGAGAATACGGTTCACGGTTCTGCGCGTCTTTAGCAAGCCGAGGTGCTTCTCCTTGACTGCCGTTTGAATGATTTCGGGTTGCACCTTTTGTGAGAAGTCATACTCCGAGAGGAAACGGTTCAGCAGTTCGGTAGGCAACTGCTCATCTTCCGCAAGGCGGTCAATGGCTTTGCCTTTTTCCTGACGGATATATTGGTTGAGCCGTTCTTCGAGGTCAACAGAACCATCCGCTTTCTTCTTGCGCTCCACGAAGCCCTCCTTGTCTTCATCTACATTCTGGCGGATAAAGCCGTCAATCAGTTGCGACTTGCTGCGCAGCTCGGCATCTTTAATCATTGTGTCGATGATATGGCGGCGTTGTTCCTCATAGTTTTCACTGAACGGATTGAGTTCTGCAATCAGCTCGAGGATATAAGCCACATTGATAATGTCGCTGTGCAACAGTTCAAGACAGAAGTCGATGTCTTCAAGTCCTATTTCGTCTTCGGTGGAATTATCCTCAACGGAAGTGCCGCCTACGGTAGTGCTGTCAAGGAACGTGTCGTGAATGTCGAGGTACTTACTTCGGAAGTCGTTGTACAGTTGTTCGGATATGCCCAATTCGGGGTCATCCTCCGAATAGTCCTCGTAGATTTGTATCTCCGCATGTTTCTTTATCAACTCACGGAAAGCGAGAATGAAGTCACGCTTTTCGGGTTCGGTCTTCAACGCATCGACAGCCGCAGTGTCGGGATATTTGGCAAGGAAATCTTTGGCGATGTCGGCATATTCCTTTTTCACCACCTCGAAAGCCTCGCGGATGATAGTGCCCGTACCCCCGTTGCTGAACAGTTTTATGGATTCGTCCACATTGCTCTTGAGGTCGCGGAAACAGACAATCTTACCAAAACGTTTGTGCTCGTTGAGTACACGGTTGGTACGTGAGAACGCTTGCAACAATCCGTGGTATTCCAAATTCTTATCCACATACAGCGTGTTCAGCTTCTTGGAATCGAAGCCTGTGAGGAACATACCCACGACCAAACAAAGGTCGAGCGGTTTCATGTCGGTTTTCTTCTTTTTCAACCGCAGATTGACATCATCGTAGTAAGCACGGAAATTCTCGATGGAGAAATTCGTACCAAACATTTGGTTGTAGTCGTTGATGATTTCCTGCATATCGTCAGCCTCCGGCACGGATTCGTTGACAAAACCGCTGTTCATGCCCGTCAGTTCATCGTCCTCGTTAGGGTTAGATGAATAGGTGAAGATTGCACCGATTGAGATTTTAGGATTCAGTTCCTTGAAAATCTTATAGTAACGAATGAGCATCGGCACATTCTGCACGGCAAATAGCGCGTCAAACTCACCGTCAAAGGTGGATTTGCTGAAATTGTTGAGAATGAATTTGGCAATCTCGTGCATACGGCTTTCCTGTCCCGGTGATACCTCCTCGTTGCCGTGGTAGTATTCCACCAAAAAGCCAAGTACATTCTCATCAGCAATGGCATCTTTAATCAGGTACTTGTGCAGACACTTGTCGAAGATTTCTTCGGTGGTACGGTCGTTCTTAGAGTTCTCCTTGAATATAGGTGTCCCCGTGAAGCCGAATATTTGCGTATTGGTAAAGAAGTTGACAATATTTTTGTGGCTCTCACCGAAATGGCTACGATGACACTCATCGAAAATCATGATGATGCGCGACTTCCTCACTTCATCCAAACGCTTGCTGTACCATTGCTTCGTAACGGCTGCATTGAGTTTCTGAATGGTAGTGATAATGATTTTCGAATCGCTTGAAAGTTTCTTCGTCAGTTCATCGGTGTTGTCCGTGCTATCCACTGCACCGGGTTCGAACGCTTCATATTCCGATTGCGTCTGCGTGTCAAGGTCGTGACGGTCCACCACAAACATCACCTTATCCACGCCATCCAACTCCGAAACGAGTTGTGCCGCCTTAAAAGAAGTAAGAGTCTTGCCAGCTCCCGTAGTGTGCCAAATGAAGCCGTTGTCGGTAGAGTTCTGCACCTTATCCAAAATCTCCTCCACGGCATAGAACTGATAGGGGCGCAACACCATCAGACATTTGTCACCCTCATGAAGCACGATGTATTTGCTAATCATCTTACCAAGGGTACATTTATCAAAGAACATTGCTGCAAACAGACTGAGGTCGTTGAAGGGGTTGTTATCCTTGTCCGTCCAATTGAAAGTAAACTTGTAGCCTTGGTTGGGGTTGTTGGCGAAATAGCGGGTGTTTACACCGTTGGAGATAACGAAAACCTGTATATAGTCGAACAAGCCATGAAACGATGTCTTATGGTAGCGTTGCACTTGGTCGTAGGCTTGGCGCAGTTCCACCCCTCGCTTTTTTAATTCGATTTGCACCAACGGCAAACCATTTACCAATATCGTCACATCATAGCGGCATTTCTTCCTACCCTCAATGGTGATTTGGTTTGATACCTGAAACTCATTCTGACACCATTGTTTCTTATTGAGAAATTCCACCCACACACGTTCCCCATTTTCGGTTTCGAGTGGATAGAGGTCGCGCAGTTTCTTGGATTTTTCAAAGCGTGAGCCGCCCTCCAAATGAAGCAAAATCTTTTCAAACTCCGATTCGGTGAAATGTTCACGCCCTATTTCCGCAAGTTGTTTGCGGTTATGTTTTTCGAGCTGGCATTTGAAATTATCGCGGAGATTGCTTTCTTCTTCAATCTTCACGTATTCATAGCTCATTTGTTCAAGGGCATGAATCAGAGCATTTTCAAGTGCGGCTTCACTTTGTACAGCCATGGTTTATATTAAAGCGAAAACTCCTTCGCTATCCCTGCGAGGCTGACCAAAGCCTATAAGACAACGAAGGAGTTTCATATGTTGTTTTAATTGCTTTCTCAGGTCATTAGCAGTCCGATAATGAGTGCAAAGGTAGCAATTTTTATCGGTTTTTCCTTGCGCATTTGAATAAACAGTATAAGAGAAAAGAGAGAGTTTATTATGTGTAACCCTATATTCACCACAAGGTATCGTTGATTTTGGAATTATCCGACTTTGGAGGATAATCCTGCTCCCTGCAAGGACAAGGCGTTTAGAGTTACTCGAATCGTTTCGGGCAACCCAAAACATACCTTGCGATGTTCTCGGGACAAAGGTACAAAGATTATGAAAAACCAGCGGGAAAATATATTTTCACCGTAGAAAAATTTTTGTTTCACTGTTTGGAAACCTTTGTTTCGATATCGGAAAATTCTTTCTTTGTTTGGTTGCAATTTATCTTATGCTTACTTTTGCCCAAAAACAAAATATGACTGAAACCATCGCATACATTAAGGAATCATTGAGGGATCTATACCCATCCTCCGAGGTCAGCAGCCTAGTTCGTTTAATTATGGAGCGGGTTTGTAATATTCAGCCGCATCATTTTTTATTTTGTAAAGACAAAGAACTGCCAGAAAGCGAAAAAAGCCGGATTCATGACATAGTCGAACGTTTGAAGCAGATGGAGCCTATCCAATACATATTAGGGACGGCCGATTTCTACAGCCTTCAGTTCGAAGTGGACCCGTCCGTCCTGATACCGCGCCCGGAAACCGAAGAACTGGTCGAGCAGGTCATCCTCGACAATGCAGATAAAAAGATCAAGATATTGGATATCGGAACGGGAAGCGGCTGCATAGCTGTCACACTCCGGAAGCATCTGAAAAAAGCAAGCGTGATTGCGACGGACATTTCGGCGGAAGCGCTCGCGACCGCCCGCCGGAATGCCAAACGCAACAACACAACGGTCACTTTCATCCAGACAGATATCCTAGACCCGGAGAAAGCGGAAATGGACATTCCGTTTATTCTGGACGTTATCGTCAGCAATCCGCCCTACATCAAGGAGGAAGAAAAAAAAGACATGGAGCGGAACGTGCTGGACTACGAACCACACCTGGCTCTTTTCGTCCCGGACAACGACCCGCTGCTCTATTATTGGCATATTGCCCATTTCGGAAAGAAAAAACTGAGAAGAAACGGCCGTCTCTACTTCGAAATCAATGCGGCATGCGGCAATATGGTTGTTGAGATGCTGGAGGAAGAAGGCTACAAGAATATCGAATTGATCCAAGACCTGTCCGGCAGGGACCGGATCATAAAAGCACGCAAATGAAACAAATCAGTGAATCTGAAATGCTTCACCGGGCAGCCGCCTACTGTTCTGCCAGCGAACGCTGCATCCAGGATGTCGAAAAGAAAATCAAAGCGGCGGGATTGGCCGGGGAAGAAAGCGACCGGATCGTTTCCCGCCTGCTACAAGAACGTTTCATCGACGAAAGCCGCTTTGCACGCTATTTCGTAAACGACAAATTACGCTTCAACAAATGGGGACGTGTCAAGATCAACTACGAGATGCAGCGGAAAGGCATTCCGTCCAGTATCCGCTCGGAAGCACTGGAAGGTATCGACGAACAAGAATATCGCTCCATCCTTCTTTCTCTCCTGAAAAGCAAAAAGAAAGTAACCCGTGGGAAGGACGATCGGGAAGTTTACGCCAAACTGCTCCGCTTCGCCGCCGGACGCGGTTTCGAAACAAGGGAAACAAGCCGCTGCCTGAAACAACTGTTCAACGGGAATGACTACGAGGATGATTTTGAATGACCTCCTCAACCTTTTCTATCCCCGCCTCTGCCTGCTTTGCCAGAGGTCTTTGATGGAAGGGGAAGAGCATATTTGCCTGCATTGTTCGAATCATTTGCCCTACACGCATTTTACGGATATGGAGACGAATCCGGTCTGTCTGCTTTTACAGGGAAAAACATCTTTCGTCGCCGCCACCGCTCTGCTCCACTTCACGAAAGGGGGAAGCGGGCAAAAGCTGATCCATTCCTTAAAATATCATGGAAACAAAAAACTCGGATACGAACTGGGACACATGGCTGCTACCACCTACCGGGAGACAGGGCTGTTCGACACCGTCGATCTCCTTTTGCCGGTCCCGCTCCACCCGAAAAGAATGAGGCAAAGAGGTTATAACCAGTCGGAATGGATCGCATACGGCATCCGTTCCGCCACTGGAATCGCGGTCGACACCTCATCCTTGTCCCGCATAAAAAAGACCGAAAGTCAAACCCGCAAGCAGATATTCGAACGATCGGAAAATGTAGAGGACATCTTCCGTGTAGAGAACACCGACACGTTGAAAAACAAACACATTCTACTGGTGGACGATGTTATTACGACCGGTTCCACCATGAACGCCTGTGCAGAAGCCATGAAAGCCATATCCGGCATCCGGATCAGTATTTTAGGCATAGCTGTGGCATAAACTCTCCTTAAACCTGCTATACAATATGTATAGCTTATTTTTTTGAAGAACTACAAGGTTATCTCATTCCCTTTGTCTACCTTTGCAGACTGATATAAACATTTTTATTAGGTTGTATGAAAACACTGGAAAGATTAGTAGCAGAGAGATTATTAAAGATTAAGGCGGTCAAATTGCAGCCGGCCAATCCTTTCACATGGGCATCCGGTTGGAAATCACCAATCTACAACGACAACAGAAAGACACTTTCCTATCCGGAAATCAGAAGTTTCATTAAACTGGAGCTGGCTCGCACAATCAGCGAAAAGTATGAAAATGCCGATGCTATTGCTGGTGTTGCAACCGGAGCAATCGCCCAGGGTGCATTAGTTGCCGACCTACTGGGTCTGCCGTTCGTGTACATCCGTTCAACTCCTAAAGATCATGGATTGGAAAACCTGATTGAAGGCGAACTGAAACCGGGTTCAAAAGTAGTGATTGTAGAAGATTTGGTTTCTACAGGTGGTAGTAGTTTGAAAGCCGTACAGGCTGTCCGTAATTTCGGTTGTGACGTTGCCGGTATGGTTGCCATTTTCACGTATGGTTTCCCTGTTGCAGTAGAGGCTTTCAAAGAGGCAAAAGTTACATTGACGACTCTAAGTAACTATGATGCCGTGCTGGAAGAAGCATTGCGTACAGATTACATTGACGAATCCGAAATCGCAGTCCTTCAGGAATGGCGCAAAGATCCGGCAAACTGGAATCCCGAAACAAAGTAAGTGAAAATGACTGAATTTGTTAGCGAAGTGAAAACGATCCCCTTTAACGAGGATCGTATTTTTAATATGCTGTCCGACCTATCCAACTTAGGAAAGGTGCAGGACCGCATACCTCAAGATAAGATTCAAGATTTCGAGTTCGATAAAGACTCTTGCAGTTTTTCCGTCGCACCGGTAGGCAAGATAACCTTCCAGATCGTGGAACGTGAACCGAACAAGACGATCAAATTCACGACCACGAACTCGCCTGTTCCTCTGTTCCTTTGGATTCAGCTAAAACAGGTAGAAGAGAACGACACACGGATGAAAATAACCGTCCGCGCCGAACTGAATCCGTTTATCAAACCAATGGTATCAAAACCATTGCAGGATGCGATCGATAAAATATCGACCATGTTGGCATCCCTGCCTTATTAAATGTTTTTTTGATGGCTCAGAAACTTTGGGAAAAGAATGTTCAGGTAGACCAGGAAGTGGATACCTTTACGGTAGGCAAAGACCGTGAGATGGATCTCTATCTCGCCAAGTACGACGTGCTCGGCTCGATGGCTCACATCACCATGCTGGAAAGCATCGGGCTGCTTACCAAAGAGGAACTGACGATCTTGCTTGCCGAACTGAAAAATATCTATGCCGTTGCCGACTGTGGCCGGTTTGTAATTGAAGAGGGCGTGGAAGACGTCCACTCGCAGGTGGAATTGATGCTGACACGCAGCCTGGGTGACACAGGGAAAAAGATACACAGCGGACGTTCACGTAACGACCAAGTGCTGCTGGATCTGAAGCTGTTCACCCGCGCACAGATTCAGGAAATCGTAGAGTTGGTATCCGACCTGTTCGAGGTGTTGATCTCGCAGAGTAACCGTTATAAGGACGTGCTGCTTCCCGGATATACACATTTACAGATTGCCATGCCGTCATCATTCGGACTTTGGTTCGGCGCCTATGCCGAAAGCCTGACCGATGATTTGCAGATGATGCAGGCTGCTTATAAAGTTTGCAACCGCAACCCGTTGGGCTCTGCGGCCGGATATGGCTCTTCTTTCCCGCTGAGACGCCAGATGACAACAGATCTGCTCGGCTTCGACTCGCTCGATTATAATGTCGTTTACGCCCAGATGGGACGTGGCAAAATGGAACGTACCGTAGCTTTTGCCATGGCCGGCATTGCGGCAACCCTTTCCAAACTAGCTTTCGATGCTTGTATGTTCAACAGCCAGAACTTCGGTTTCATCAAGTTGCCGGACCAGTTCACAACAGGATCCAGTATCATGCCGCATAAAAAGAATCCGGACGTATTCGAGCTGACGCGTGCCAAATGCAACAAGCTGCAAGGATTGCCCCAGCAGATCACACTGATCAGCAACAACCTTCCATCAGGCTATTTCCGCGACCTGCAGATCATAAAGGAAGTATTCCTTCCCTCTTTCGACGAGTTGAAGGATTGCCTTCGCATGGTTACGCACATGATGCGGGAAGTAAAGGTGAACGAGCAGATCTTAGACGATGACAAATATGCACTCCTCTTTAGTGTGGAAGAGGTAAACCGCCTCGTTTTGGAAGGTATGCCTTTCCGTGACGCTTACAAGCAGATAGGATTGAACATCGAAGCTGGTAAATTCGTCCCTGTCAAGAAAGTTCACCATACGCACGAAGGAAGTATCGGAAATTTATGCAATGACCAGATTTCCGCCTTGATGCAAAATATCATGGACGGTTTCGCGTTTAATAGAGTAAACGAGGCTGAGCAACAGCTGTTATCCTAATAAACGATGAAACGGTTTTTATTTTGCTTACTTATATCATTAGTTTGTTCGTGTTCCAAATTCGAAGAATCGGATATACCCTATGCACCGGTATATTTGGAACTAGACCTGCGCTTCGGCGACAAAGATCTAGTAGGCATATACAATCACAAATCCATCACTAAAGCCCGTACTGCCGGAGAAAAGACGGGCTTTTCCGGTGTTTTGGTTGTATGCGGAATCGACAATTACGGAAATGCGACCTACTATGCATTTGATCTGTGCTGTCCCCACGAAGCCAAAAAGAATATCATCATAGAAGCCGACAATGCAGGAAAAGCAATTTGCCCGGAATGCGGAACTGAATATGATATCGGCTATGGGACCGGAGCACCGACAAAGGGCGTATCGCAATTTCCATTAAGAAAATATTACATGACTCCAGTATCGTCCGACAGACAGGAATGGGTTGTGAGAAACTAAAAAAATGCGTTGCCCTGCATTTTTTTATTCCAAATATTTGCAGAAACAAAAATTTCATCTACCTTTGCACTCGCAAACGAAAACAATGCAACAATGCGGAAGTAGCTCAGTTGGTAGAGCATAACCTTGCCAAGGTTAGGGTCGCGGGTTCGAGTCCCGTCTTCCGCTCATCTCTTAAGAGAAAGGGATGCTCGAATGGTGGAATCGGTAGACACGAAGGACTTAAAATCCTTTGGCCATTGCGGCTGTGCGGGTTCAAGTCCCGCTTCGAGTACACAAGTTTGAGCAAACAATATTTTGCGGAAGTAGCTCAGTTGGTAGAGCATAACCTTGCCAAGGTTAGGGTCGCGGGTTCGAGTCCCGTCTTCCGCTCGCTTCCAAAAGGCCTCGTTATTCTTAGGAATAGCGGGGCTTTTTATTTTCCTACCATTTGCTTTTGCCACA
>NZ_MNQY01000032.1:0-82000 GCF_001915675.1 Parabacteroides sp. merdae-related_45_40
TCCATGCTGTAACTTTTACGTTCTCTTGCTTTGTTTGACATCTTACACACGTTCTTTTAATTGTTAATTGCGTGTGAAGTAAATCTGTATCATGTCAGGGTATGACAGGGATCGTCTTTGTCCTGAACAGGTCGTTTTTTATATCGTCTATCGTGATATTATAACGGAGTTCCTCGGGCGTTCGGTATTTACCTAGATCGAGGACGGCATAAGGAGTTAGCTTCATGTCGTTGGAAACTTTAAATATCGTATCGCAGAACAACTCCTTAAATGCGGCAATCTTATTTCCGTCGAAAGGACGGAACTCATAGGTAAATGTCATGACGAAAGGAGGTTCTGTATAAGATTTATAGTAAGGTATGCTATCCGATATGACTGTATCTTGGCAAAAATAGAACCGAATGGGTGCGTTGCCAGAGAGGTTGGGTACGTGACCTAGGATAACGTTCGTCTTAGGGAGTGGATAAAATCCCCGGATGTTCTTATCCGGAATTTGAATGGTTTGGTGGAATTTCCCTTGCCAATCGTATACCTTTATTCGGATGGGGCTATCTTTTATATAAATAAGATGATCATGAGGTTCTAGTCCGGATATACGACTAAACTCATCCGGACCTCCTCCTTGTTTGCCGATATCGTATAAATATTTTCCTGCCAAGTCGAAAACAGAAGCTCTGTTATCATGCTGCACCAATAGCTTATCGCCGTGTTTAATAATGCGGGAGATGTATTTGATCAAGATTGAGTCATTCGTTTGCAGAGGGATGAATTGGATGGATTTCGCCCATTTCTTTAAGGCTACTTCTTGAGGTTGATGGTCAAAAACAGTTGCTAGGTCAATTGTTATACATTCCTCTGATTTCTCGCTTGTGCCGGTACAAGCGGTTAGTAATATCGCAAATATAATAAGCCATTTATTCATAAAAATATCTTTGTCCTAAAGTTAATAGGACAAAGATATTTAATTTATTTCGAAATATTCGTAATATTATGAAGATTTTGTACTGTTATTTCCAATCCACTAAGGATGATTTAAAATAGTTCCAATCGGCCTTTTCCCATAAGGGGGCTTGCGCACCAAGTCTTACTTTATATTCGTCCCAATGTGTGTTCTCTACTTTGGACCAACCTTTTTCGGCGACACCAGCCAAACGGGGCATTAACAGGAATTGCAGATCTCTGAAATTGGTGATCGTCTCGCACCAGATAGCGGCTTCTATACCCGCTACATCTTTTTGAGGATTCTCTACAGTTGGGTTGAAGGTCATTGGGTCCCAGTCGTACATTTCTTGGATCGTTTGTTTCTCGTAGGCGGCCATACCCAGACGTTCTTGCTCCGCGTTTTGGGTGGAGTCCGCACTTGGTTCCAGATATTTATGGTCCAGATAAACGTAACCGCTCGGCGAGAGAATCACTTTCGCTTTTTTGGATATACCAAGTCCCGGATCTTTTGGTGCCTCTTTCATGAATTCGGCGAATAAGGCCATGATCTCTTTATATTCGGCAGGTATATTATCTTTTTTCTTAGAAGAGTTCTCGCTTTTTTGCTTCAGATAAATCCAGTGCTGGATGACATCGCCTTCCGAGATATCCGCACGGGCGGTTTCTTGCCAGCCGACCATTTTCTTTCCATTCTTCAGTACGATTTCCCGTGTCTTATTTATAAAACGGACGAACTTATCATGGGGTAAGCCGATCGCCTCGTCGCCTCCGATATGAATGTAGTTTCCGGGTGTTAAAGCGGCTAGCTCCGCGATAACATCCTCCGTAAATTGCATCGCTTTCGGATCGTCTACGTCGAGGGCATTGAAGGCCTGCCCCGGGATGTTAACCTTGGTCTTGAATTTGACAGCGTTCTTGAAGTCCGGATAAGCGGCGAATACGGCAGCTGTATGCCCCGGGATATCTACTTCCGGGATGATCGTGATGAAGCGTTCGTTCGCATAATTCACGAGATCCTTGAATTCCTCTTGCGTATAATAGCCTCCTTTTCTGCCGTTGTTGGGAAGTTGACCTCCTATTTCCGCTAGCTCGGGATATTTCTTGATCTCGATACGCCAACCTTGGTTATCGGAAAGATGCATATGCAGTACGTTCATTTTATATAAGGCGACCATATCGATCACTTGTTTCACTTCCTCGGGATCGAAGAAGCAACGAGATACATCGAAAGAGAGTCCGCGCCAAGCGAAACGAGGTGCGTCCTTCACTTCCAGTAGCGGTAGATAAATCTTCTCGCCTCCGGGCTGTAGGTTACCACCCACGATTTGTTTCAAGGTAGTGATACCTCGATAGATACCTTCTAGGGTAGTGGCCTTGATGTAGATGTTTCTCTTTTGGATGGAGAGGGAGTAAGACTCATCTACGGGGACACTATCTTTCGGACTCAATCCATAAGCTTTTGGCAGGTCGGCGAACTCTTTCGGATCTGTCAACTCGAGGAAGATGATGCAATTCGATTCTTTGTCTGAGGCGGAAGCCAGCTTGATGCCGGACAACTTTTCTATCTCGTTGGATAGCAACTCGCCCATACCCTTTAAGGATTCGTCCGCATAACCGATCTCGATGCCGGGATGGATCGTGAATGTACCTTCGCCTACTGTCATTTGGGCCGGAGCGGGGATAATGCTTACGTTTCTTTCTCCAACATCTGGGGATGAACAGGCGATAAATGTAATAAAACTACAGAGGGTCAATGCCCATGCGAGAGTGATTCTTTTCATTCTTATTTTAAATTTATAGGTTATATCATGGCAAAAGTAAGGATTTGTTTTTACTTTTACGCGAATTTCACAAAAGTGTGCTATGATCAAAGAGAATTTCATTAAGATTTACGAGGAGAGTTTCAAGGAAAACTGGGCCTTGCCGGCATTAACGGATTACGGGAAAAGTAAAACCTTTACTTTCGGTGATGTAGCAACGGAGATCGCACGTATTCATCTTTTATTCCATGAGTGCCAAGTCCGTCGTGGAGACAAGATCGCGTTGATCGGTAAAGACAGCTCCCGTTGGTGCATCGCTTATATGGCGGTTGTTACTTATGGGGCGATTATCGTGCCTATTCTTCAGGACTTTAATCCGAATGATGTACATCATATTATTAACCACTCGGAATCTGTCTTTTTGTTTGTTAGCGACCGGATTTGGGATTCTTTGGAGGAAGATAAGATCGAAGAGGTTCGCGGTGTATTCTCTCTTTCTGATTATCGTTGCTTGCATCAACGGGATGGGGAGAATATCCAGAAGTTGATGAAATCGCTGGATGAGAAGATGACCGAGAAATATCCGGATGGTTTCACCCAAGAGGATATCAAATACGCTGAGCTGGATAATGACAAGGTGGTAGAGATCAACTATACATCGGGTACGACCGGATTTAGCAAAGGGGTTATGTTGACGGGGAATAATTTAGCCGGAAACGTGACGTATGCCCGGACACTGGATCTATTGTTCCGGGGTGAACGTGAGTTATGTTTCCTGCCTCTGGCCCATGCCTATAGTTGCGCTTTCAATTTATTGGTACCCATGGCATTCGGTGTGCATGTCTATTTATTAGGTAAGGTGCCGTCTCCTAAAATCTTATTAAAGGCATTCGAAGAGGTGAAGCCGAACTTGATCTTGATGGTTCCCCTGATTTTGGAGAAGATCTATAAGAAGATGATCCTTCCTCAGTTGAATAAGCGAACCTTGAAGTTGGCCTTGAATATCCCACTGTTGGATTCACGTATCTATGCGCAGATCCGCAAACATTTGGTGGATGCCTTGGGAGGACGTTTCCGTGAAGTGATCGTGGGGGGCGCCGCCATGAATCAAGAAGTAACGGATTTCTTGTATAAGATCAAATTCCCGTTCACGATCGGTTATGGTATGACGGAATGTGGCCCGTTGATCAGTTATGACCATAATAATGAGTATGTGCCCGGTTCTTGCGGACAGATCTTGAAAGGGATCATGAAAGTCCGTATCGATTCGGAAGACCCTTATAATAAGGTAGGCGAGATTCAAGTATCGGGCGAGAACGTAATGAAAGGCTATTATAAGAATGATGAGGCAACCCAAAATGTCTTCACGGAAGATGGCTGGCTAAGGACGGGTGATTTGGGTACGATCGATCATGACAACCGTATTTTTATACGTGGACGTAGCAAGACGATGATCTTGGGCGCTAGCGGACAAAATATTTATCCGGAAGAGATTGAATCCAAATTGAACAATTTGCCATTCGTGATGGAGAGTTTGGTCGTGGAGAAAAACGGGAAATTGATCGGGATGGTGTATCCGGATTACGATACGGTGGATAGTACGGGTATCTCGCATACGGATCTTCCAGTTATCATGGAACAAAATAGGATAGAGTTGAACAAGCTCCTGGCTCCTTACGAAACGATCTCGGAGATACAATTGTATCCGACAGAATTTGAGAAAACACCGAAGAAAAGCATTAAGCGTTACCTATACAGTAATTATTGATAAATAAATAGAAAGCAAACGCAGCTAATATTCAGCATATTGTAAAAGCGGTAGAAAATAATTCAAAAAAAAACGTCTTATGTTGTACAACATATATGATTAATACATACATTTGCATCGTTTTACAACAACAAGATATTATAGACCGTTTAAATTAAGAACAAAATGAAAAAGTTAGTTGCATTTGCTGCTGTTATCGCAGCTGTATCATTCGCATCTTGTGGCAACAAATCTGCTGAAACTACCGAATCTGTTGCTGAAACAGAAGAGGCTACTGTAGTTGAGGAAGCTCCTGTAGTAGAAGAGGATGCTGCCGCTACTGATTCTGTAGCTGTTGAGGTTACTGACTCTGTTGCCGTAGAAGCTGCTCCTGCTGAATAATAATCAGTAAACGAGTTTTGAGGACAGTCTGTATGCGTTGAACATACAGACTTTTTTTGTTTATAAACCATAGATAATGATATGAGACAAATTTTACTTCTTCCATTGGCCGCTCTATTGGCTATGCCGGTATTCTCGCAGACTCCTGCCGATACGACGCTTACGATCCGGAATATAGAGATTCAGGGTACCCGTTTCGCCGGGTTGAGCGAGAGGGGCGGGATGAAAATCTTGCGGGTAGATAATAACTTGAGTAGCGTTACCAATACGGCGGCGGATGCTTTTCGCCAATTGCCTTCTGTCATAACCGATATGGAAGGAGCCGTTACATACAGGGGCTCCGGTAATGTCGGGATGCTTGTCGATGGAGTTCCTTACGGTTTGCTGGAAGAATATAGCGGTGACGTGCTGATCCAACTTCCCGCCCTGTTCTTTAACCAGATCTCATTAGGGGCATTTCCTCCGATTAATGCGGTGCCGGATGGTGATGTGGGCATACTCAATCTGGTGCCTCGTATGTATGGAACGGGAGATTCCCCTCTATATGTTACGCTTGGGGCGGGATGGAATGAGCGATATAACGCAGGAGCGGTATTGAATTTGCATCCCGGAAAATTCCATATCAACGCGAAATACAATTATAGGAGGGAATACCGGGAACGATCTTTCAGCAAATCGACCGCGACCGCTAAAAACCGGACGGAGATGAATAATAATGCCACGGCTCGTCCGGACGTACATGTGGCGGATATGAAAGTAGACTATGATCTTTCCGCGAAAGACCGGATCACCGTGCATGGCCTGTATCATTTGATGGATTATAGCCGGTATGGACGCATTAACAACCGGGTATTCAACCCGAAAGGGGAGCAAATGAAGTACGTGATCCGTAACCGGTATAACGACCAGCGTCAGGAAGCTTATGCCGCCGAAGCGTATTGGAACCATGAGATTTCGGAGAATCAAGGTTTTTATACCGTATTCAACTATAATAATTTCTCGTATGATGAGGATAATGATTTCAAGAATGAGAATCCTCAAAACGGGAATATCGTCTCGGAGGATAACCAATCTATCGACCATACGAAACATAATTATTTCTGGGGATTTGGATATGGGCAGGAGATCGATGGTTGGGATTTCAAGCTTGGTTATATAGGTCGTGCGCGAAACGAGGATTATCTGACGGCTGCTTTTGATAAGGTGGACGGTAGTTTTGAGCTAAGTCCGGCGAAATCGTATAATTACGATTTCAAACGTTATCTGAATTTGATCTATGCGGACGTGGTTAAGAATTGGGGCGCTTTTAACGCGGAGATAGGGATACAGGCGGAATTTAGTCATTTTAAGATGAATGAGTTTAGCCCTTCTTGGATCAACGACCCTTATTGGCAGGGGATAAAAGGCAAAGAGAACAAGAGCTCTCGTTTTCATTTGTATCCTCGTGCCCGTTTTACTTATGAGGTGAATAAGAGCAATCGTTTAAGCTTGAGTTATCAGCAACGGGTGATTCGTCCGAATGGCAGCTATTTGTGCTCTTTCTTGAATAACAGTGATCCTACCCATATCATACAGGGGAATCCGGGCTTGAAGGATGAGTTTATCCATAACGTAGAGCTAGGATATCTGTTTTCGGCTCCCCGTTTTCGTTTGACTCCGGCTATTTATTACCGGAATCGTACGAATCGTATCATGGAAACCGCTAGCCAAGTAAATGACGAGACGGTTTGGAAGAAAGAGAATATCGGACATAGCCAAGCAGTCGGAGCCGACTTGTCCGGTAGCTGGAATCCGGTACGTATCTTGACGGTCGGTTTCTCCGGGGATATCTATCGGGACGAGATCGATGGGCGTACGATAGGCTATGGCGAGAAGAAATCCTTGGTTTGCTGGGATGTGAAGGGGAATGTGAACGTAAGTATTACGCCGACTACGGATTTTCAGGTAGACGGCTTCTACGTTTCCGACCAGCTTACGCCTCAAGGTAAGATCAAAGGCCGTTATAGCGTAAATGCCGGTCTCTCTCAATATTTCCTCAATCGTAAATTATGCGCGAACTTAAGTATCAACAATATATTCGATAGTTTAGAAGAAACAACGATTATTGATGCCCCGAACTTAGAAATGACGCAAAAGCGCAATCGTGATGCCCGGGTAGCTTGGCTTACGTTGACTTATCGTTTATAAAGTAGGTTCCGTGCCCTGTGTTCCATCTTGTTTGTGCTTTTGGATGAACAAGATGAAACGCATGGAACGGTCGTACGTGAAATAATTCCAGATCCAGTCGATCAGTACAATTAGCTTATTCTTGATTCCTAAGATGGAACGTAAATGTACGAGCATCCAAACCAACCATGCCGTAAATCCATGTAATTTCACCTTATTTAAATCGGCAACCGCTTTATTCCTGCCGACAGTAGCTAAAGTTCCCAAATTCTTATAATGGAAAGGTCTCGGTTTTTTTAGAGCCTCGATCCGTTGTAGATTTTCGGCTAATAACTCACCTTGCTGAATCGCTACCTGAGCGACTTGCGGATGTCCGTTTGGGTAATCCGGTTCTGCCATCCAGCAGACATCTCCTATGGCGAATATATTGGATAAGCCTTTTACTTGATTACATTCATTGACGATAATCCGTTCCCCCCGGGTCAAGAGTTCTCCTTCGATATGATCGAAATGCACCGCTTTCACACCACTTACCCAAAGTAAGGTTCTAGTGGGTATGGTTTGTCCGTCATCTAAGAAAACGTTCCCATCCTTATAGTCCACGACACGCTTCTGAAGAATGATGTTAACGCCCATATCCACAAGGAAGCGTTTAGCGTTGGAGGAGGCTTCCGGAGACATGGCCCCTAGTAATTTAGGGGACCCTTCTATCAGATAGATATTCATATGAAAGTTTCCTAGATCCGGATAGTCTTTCGGCAAAACAAACCGTTTCATCTCGGATAAAGCGCCGGATACTTCTACACCTGTAGCCCCTCCACCTACAACTACTATATTTAGCAAAGCTTGCTTCTCGTCTGGGTCCGTACAAGTAGTCGCTTTCTCTAAATTAATTAATAAGGTGTCTCGTAAAGCTAACGCCTCTTCTACCGTTTTCATGGGTAGAGACTGTTCCTCGATCGTTTTGTTTCCAAAGAAGTTGGTGATAGTTCCAGCGGCGATTACAAGATAATCATATTCCAATTCGCCGATGGAGGTTTGAATGGTATGCCCTTTCGGATTGACGCCATATACCTCTGCCAACCGGAAGTAAAAGTTCTTTCTCTTCTGGAATATCTTTCGATATGGAAAGGATATTTCATTATATTCTAAGCCGGAGGACGCTACTTGATAAAGCAAGGGAGGAAACTGGTGATAGTTGTTCTTGTCGATTAAGACTACTTGAAACTTGCTCTTTTTCAATTTCTCAGCTAGTTTTAACCCTCCAAATCCGCCCCCGATAATTACGACCCGCTTTTTGTCTGTGTAAGGAATGTTGAAGCCCATGATCTAAACGCTTTTTTTATATAAACATAGAAAGAAGCGAATTGGTTCTTCCGTTAATTATTAATGAATGTAAGCGGGTAGAGGCTTTATTTACAGGAAGGTTTATCGTGTTTCGGGGAAATACGTTTCTTTACCTTCCGCTTCAATCGCAAAAACTGCAATATGGAAAGTATACGCATCAAGATTATGAATAAGATAACCCCTAGCAAAATATAGCAAATTATCGGCGATGTCATTTTACCCTCTTCTTCACAAATTTTATCCCAGTCTTTAATTTGGAATAGTAAAACATAAAAAAATATGGTGGTCATTATACACTATCTTTTATTAGATCATCCATACGGATAGGTGTCTAAAATCAATGAGGCAAAGATAAATGAGTATAACTTATTAGGAGTTATACAACTTGACAATTTAAATGTATATTCTGATAGGGGGTGTTTTTTACAATGATTTAAGTTTTTTCCTTAGCTCCGTGGGACTATATCCAAAGCGTGCCTTGCAAAATTTGTAGAAATGCGAATGCGAGGAGAAATCGAATTCATCTATTATATTCTTAAAATCATCCTCGCTGTTAGCTATGGCGACCAATAGTCGTTTGGATTTCTCTTGCATCAGCCATTCGTAGGCTGGAATACCGAAAACTTTTTTAAACTTCATCCGAAAGGAATTTACTCCGTAACCTATCATTTGAGCTAGATCTGTTACTGTTTTAGCTTTTATATAATTCTCGGCGATGAGTCTCTCAAACTCTGCTGAATGCGTACTTGATAAATAGAAAAAGTAGTCTAATTCCTCTTTTCTATAAAGCTTTTTCAGTAAGTAGAATAATTCCGTTCTCTTTAATTCATACAAAGGGTAGTTCAGGAAATTATTTTCAAGATATTGTCCGACAAGTTCTAGAAAACCGTATAAAGGTTCCACTATTTTCAGTTCTATCCACTTAGAGATAGGTTGAGGTAATATTCCGTACGGATGTTGGTAATACGGTAACTCATTCATCGTTAAACTGTCAAAAAAGAAAATGATGATTTTTGAACCTAGGGTGATATCATATGTATAATTTTCAAATGATCTTAGAAAGATCATATACTGTTCACCGATTGTTTTCTTTTCTTCTTTAGTGGAATATATAGTTATGGATCCGCTTAAGATAAAAATAATCATATCGCTGGATAAACCAGATAAGGTTTGTGTTATTTCCTCTGACATCAATATGATACTAAAGCCAGCGTGTAAGATTCGGTTTTCAGATGTTTCCGGAGAAATTCTGTTAATAAGCTTGTTCATGAAATTATTGTTATTTAGTTTGTTATACAAATATTTCCCCCTTCAGTAAATCTAGATGCAAAAAAAGCGCAATGTATTAGTATGGTCTGTATACAAACTATCATTTTTTGTATACATTATGATATGAATGAAAAATAAATAGGAATCAGAGGAGGTCTCTGATTCCTTGTAAAATAAGATCTCCCATTTTTTTATGGGAAGAATTAAGTTTACTAATACTTTAGGAGGGTAATTTCTATTATCACAATAGAATGAAATAAAAACTAAATACGTCTTACAAATGAAAATAAGACATTACGTATGAACAAGCTTGAATATTATAACGTATTGTGTTTTATTTTCTAAGTCGTTTTATTTATCCGTGCGGAATGGAAGCACCGGTAATCCTTGTATGTTTTGCAAGTTGCCAATTTGGAAATTCCGGAAACCATAACGAGCGGCTATTGGGGCTTTTACGCCCGGAGCTGAGATAATAACGGTTTTCTTGTTAGCGTCTATAGTTGCGTTTGCCTTGTGGAAACGCATGTCTTTTCCGGCTATCTCGAAGCCTATGATCCCGTTATCTCGATTGAAGCCATCTTCCGCATTCTTGAAAAAAAGAATGATTTTATCTTTATCTATTTCCATATGATCGTATTGGGGGCCCTCACAAGCGATGGTTGTATAACCATAGGTTTTGTTTAGAGCCATATAACAAAGACGCTCACCGATCTTTTGTTTCTCTTTGGGGTGTATTTGCCGTTTCTCGTAATCCTGTACCAGATCGTTCGTGGAAACAATACCGCTATTGGGGATCAACCGGATGGCTTTGTATTGCTCTTCACGAAGGTATGCGGCTTGGTCTCCTTCTCCATATTCGTAAGGGGCGATTTCTACCAGATAGAAAGGTAATTCTCCTTGTCCCCATAATCCTCTCCAATGTTCTACCATTGTCGCTAGGCGTTTAGCGTAGTCCGGGTGTCCGACATTTGACTCTCCTTGATACCATA
The DNA here is from genome assembly GCF_001915675.1 of Parabacteroides sp. merdae-related_45_40. NCBI lineage: Bacteria > Pseudomonadati > Bacteroidota > Bacteroidia > Bacteroidales > Tannerellaceae > Parabacteroides > Parabacteroides sp. merdae-related_45_40. Next base: position 10,623 of record NZ_MNQY01000032.1, read on the forward strand.
GGAAACCTCTGACCGTATATTTGCTGGCTGGTTTCAGCATTCCGTTATACATGATCATGGGTTGTAGCATCGGATGGATTTTCTCATCGTTACCCGCTAAGGATAGATCGATATCGCTATAATTTAGCAGGATGTCTTTAGGCAACCAACCTTCCACTGTGGAGCCGCCCCAGCTACAATTGATGATACCTACCGGCACGTTCAACACCTCGGTCAACAGGGTTGCGAAGAAATAGGCGGTAGCTCCGAACTCCGGGGCGTTTCGCGGATCACATACTTTCCATTCGCCACCTACCGGATAATCTTTCGGTTCCAAAGCTCCGACCCGTTGGATCGTAGCGTAACGGATCGAGTTCTTATATTTCCCGGATGTAGCGATAGCGTGGTTACCTCCCTCGATAGGGCAGTGCCAGAAACCTCTTAATGGCATTTCCATATTGGATTGGCCGGAACCGAACCATACCTCGCCGATCAGAAGATCATGCAAGACAATCTTGTCTTGTCCATTCTCTAATGTTAACTGTTGCTTTTCGAAACTGGCCGAGGGCGTCTGAACCCAGATTTCCCATCTGCCTTGATCGTTTACTTGGGCCGTGTATTCCGTATTGTCCCAAGAACTACGGACTTTCAGGCTTGAATTTGGGGTTGCATTTCCCCAGAGCCGTACTTTAGTGGCTTGTTGGAGTACCATGTTGTCACCTACCAAAGCTGGCAGCTTGATCTCGGCCCGGAGGTTCACCAAACCGAGAAGGAGGCCGATCGCCATCCAATAGAATTTGTTCATATCGCTTGTTTTTTTGATGTCGGAAACTTCCGACGGTTGTTAATCTGATAAAAAAGAGCCGGCAGGCGGTCTTTCGGACGGCTATTCGCCGGCAAGTCGTTCGATAATCTCCATACACATCCGTCCGTTGTGATAGGGACATTTCCAGAAACCGGCCTTGTCATCCTCGCGATTGATCTCGTGATCGAGCGATACGCTCCAATGCCATTCCCCTTGTTCCTTGTCGATCAAATAACGCTGAATGAATTTCCAGCATGTATAGGCTGTGCCTAAGGCAGGCTCATCTCCGAAATGTTGATACAAGTTGAAATGACCCACTACATTCTCGGCTTGCACCCACCAATGCAGGTCCGTGTCGGCTTTCTTCTCATCCGGGTGATACTCGTAAATGAGGCTACCGTTCGCTAATAACCCGTCTTCGGCCGCTATCGCTATCTTTTGAACCAAAGGCTCTACTTTCTGAAGGATCTCGTTGTCTCCCAATTCGATAGCGGCCTCATGCAGTAACCAAGATACCTCTATATCATGACCGTAGGAGATGATACGGTATTTGCTTTCCCAATCCTCGTTGAAAAAGAGGTTTAAATGATAGGTACGGTGATCCAAAATCTTGTCGGTGAAAATCAGGATCAAGTTTCGGAGTTGTTTTTTGAGGTGCTCGTCTTTCCATACCCGATACAAGTTAGTATAAGGTTCGAGGATATGCAGATGGGTGTTCATAGTTTTTTTCTCATTCTCATCCTTGTCGCTTAGTCGCATATCCTCTATCAGTTTCCAGTCTTTCGTAAAGGCTTCCATATAACCGTTCTTTTCCGGGTCGAAACTATATTGTTCGATCGCCTTGAAGAGACGGATCGCATAATCCAACGCTTCTTTATCTCCGGTAGCCCGGTTGTACTCGCTTAATCCGTAGATAGCGAATCCTAAGGCGTAGATTTGCTTTTTGGTTTGCACGGGTTGACCGGTATAGTCTAATTCCCAGTAAATACCCTCGAATTCTTGGTCGTAGAATTTATCGATAAGGTAACGTTTGGCACGGGTCGCCGTTTCCAGATATTCCGGCTTTCGTAATAAACGGTATGCGGCGGAGAATGTCCATAGGATACGGGCGTTCAAGATGGCGCCTTTAGGGGCATGTACGACTCGTTGATTGTTTCCCGTGATTTGCCCATGGAAACCGCCATACTCACTATCTATCATTCGGTTCATCCAGAAAGGGAGGATATTGTTCTCTAGCTCCCATTGAACCTCGTTTTGTAAATCTTCGGTGATTTTATTCATTTGTTTCTTTTCTTTTGGTTTCTAACGTAGCGGTGATTTCCTTCATCTTTGTCTCGCTAAGCGGGTAGAAGGCGATAAATACAACGGACAGGATTGTACCTACGGCCGGTAAGAAACTGAGGAACATCTTGATTCCGCTAATCGTTTCCTCGCTTTGTACGGTATTGGCCTGAAACCCGAAGAAAGCGAGTAGCCAGCCTGTGATAGCCGTGCCGATCGCCCATCCGAATTTCTGGCTCATGGACGAAGAACTGAAGATCAATCCTGTGGCACGGTTCCCGGTTTTTAGTTCCGAGTAATCCGTGCAATCAGCGTACATGGACCAAAGTAAGGGGAAAATACTACCGGCGCAAATACTGATGAACACTTGGATCGTGAATATCAGGGCTATATCCGTCTTGTCGAGCCAGAAAAAGAGGATGCTTAAGACCGAGGCGATCAGCATGGAGCCCATATAGGTTCTTTTCTTTCCGATCCGGTTGCTTAATGGGGCGGCCAAGATTACTCCGATAATGTTTGCCGCCTGTCCTACCGCCAGATATAATCCGCTTAAGACGAAGGAGACTCCGAAAAGAGATACATTGGCATAGGCTTCCTCAACGATAAAGTATTTGAAATAATATACGGTAGCCCCGTCGCGGATGGAATTGAAAACCAGAGCGGAGACACCTGCTCCCAATAGTATCCACCAAGGCTTGTTGCGCAATAGGTCTCTCAAGTCATCTTTTAACGAGCCTTGTTGCTCTTTAATCGGTTTTACCCGTTCTTTTGTCCATGCGAAACATCCATAAAAGAGAATGGCGCACAGGATAGCGATAACTACGACCGCTAGGGTCCATCCATGTTGTTGATCCGCCAATTCATCGCTATTTCCGCTAAAGAAACGCACCATCGGCATGAATAGCAACAGGGCTATAAAACTGCCGATATAGGCGAATACCATGCGGTACGTAGAAAGGGTATTACGGTCTTGCGGCAATGGACTCATTACTCCAAGCAAGGATGCGTAAGGCACGTTTATGGCGGAGTACACCATCATCATCAAGGAATAGGTGATATAGGCATAGATCAAATTACCTGTTTGTCCGAAAGAAGGAGTCGTGAAAGTGAGCACTCCGATAGCGGCGAACGGGATCGCCAGCCAAAGCAAATAAGGGCGAAATTTTCCCCAGCGTGTTTGCGTACGATCCGCCGCGACGCCGACAATCGGGTCAAAGACCGAGTCCCATATACGAGTTATCAAGAACATCGTACCTACGGCTGCTGCCGGTAATCCGAATACGTCCGTATAGAAAATCATCAAGTAAGCGCCAAACAGTTTCCAGAACATGGACGATGCCATGTCCCCGAAACCGTAGCCTATCTTCTCTGTTAGTTTAATCATATGAGTGGTTTTTGTAGGTTATTTCAGGAGTGGAAGATTTCGATCGATCAGCTTTTTCAGCGTCTCGACAGATGCGGTCGTAGTCAGCCCGTCGGCCGGAGTGTTCATGCAGTAATCTACCAATTTATCGATTGTGGATACAGCCACGTGCATACGGGTATCGGAGGATGCGTAGTAAATATATACGGTTCCATCCTCATCCGCGATCCATCCGTTAGAGAATAAAACGTTGGATACATCGCCGATCCGTTCCTCATTTTCCGGAGCCATGAAATAGCCGGCGGGTGTGGCGATAGGTCTCGTGGGATCTTCCAACGCGGTCATATACATATAAAGCACGTAACGTAATCCGGCGGCGCATCCCCGTACGCCATGGGCGAGATGTAACCAGCCTCTCGGTGTTTTGATCGGGTGGGGGCCTTCGCCATTTTTCACTTCCTTGATCGTATGGTAGTAACGTTGGTCGATGATGGTTTCTTCCTTGACTTCGGCGTGCGTGATATCATCAATCAAGGCCCATCCGATACCACCGCCACTTCCCGCGTCGATAAATCCGTCTTGGGGGCGGGTGTAAAGGGCATATTTACCATTTACGAATTCTGGGTGTAATACGACGTTACGTTGTTGGCTCTTGGTCTTTAAATCCGGGAGACGTTCCCAGTTTCTCAAGTCTTTTGTCCGGGCGATAGCTGCCGTGGCGGTTGCCGAGGATAGATCTCCGGGAGCTGCGTTCGGGTCATGGCGCTCGGCGCAAAAGATTCCGTAAACCCAGCCGCCTTCATGAGCGGTTAGGCGCATGTCGTAAATATTCGTGGCCGGGACAAGATCGTCCGGCATGGTTACCGGGTAATCCCAAAAACGGAAATTGTCTACTCCGTTCGGGCTTTCGGCTACGGCGAAGAAGGATTTACGGTCGCTTCCTTCTACACGTACCATTAATATATATTTACCATTCCATTTGATCGCGCCGGAGTTCATGGTTGCGTTCATGCCGATGCGTTCCATCAAGTAGGGGTTTGTCTTTTCATTTAAGTCATATCTCCAGAAGATCGGGGTATGCGCGGCTGTCAGTACAGGGTGTTGATAACGGGTGAAGATTCCGTTTCCGTCTTCTAAAGGGATATTTTTCCGGCTTAACAAGGTTTCGTGTTTAGCGAAGAGTTCGTTTACTTTTTCTTGAAATTGTTCCATGATGTTTTTGCTTTAAATGATATTATCAGATGGTGGGAGACGGGGCACGCCCCGTCTCTACAACTGGATATGACGTGATTTATCTGGTTATGTATGATGTTATTTATATAGGTTGATATCGGAGGCGAACAATGTTTTCGGATTTTCAAAGAACTTCTTGAAATCCTCGGCAGAGGCTTGTCCGGGATAAGGGCCAAAGAAGTGAGTGACTTTTTCACGGGCGTTTCTCCATACCAATACATAAGCGACCGGATATTTCTCCATGGCAGGCAGCAGGGTTCCCGTCCACCATGTGGAGTCTGGTATCCCTTCGTAGCCGGTCTCCGTGACCGCTATGATCTTATGGTTGGCTTTGCCTATGCTGTCTATTACGGAAAGACTGGTATCCATGCTTTTCAAGAAGAAATCCTTATCTTCCCGTTGGTAAGCGTCGAAGCCTAGGACGTCGATCAAGTCATGTCCGGGGTAACGTTCCAGATAAGACGCTTGATCCTGCGGCTCTGTACCTGTGGAATAAGCGTATACGATCTGGTCTGTTGCTCCGTGAGCGTTTAGATAATCGGCGGTCATTCGCCATAGCGTCTTGTATTCATCCGTGGTACATAAATTCTGTCCCCACCAGAACCAACTTCCGGTGTGTTCGTGCCAAGGACGGAATAGGACGGGAATCTTGGTGCCATCGCTTGTTTTCAAGGAAAGGATGAAATCATTCACTTTGCCTAGCCAACTTTGGAATTTCTCATAGTTCTCCCCTTCCGGAAGGATCGATTTCACGACAGCATGGTCTGATACGTCCCAAGCGTCCCCTCCGGTTTTAGGGTTACGGGGATGCCAACTTAAAGATACCAAGCCTCCCCGGTTATATTGGTTGATGATTTCCTTGCGTATTTTCTCGAAAGGTACTTTATCAAGGCTTTTATCTCCCCCGAGTTCGATCTCTCCAAGGTCAAAGCTGATAACGGCCGGATAATCGCCGCATACTTTTTGCACGTCTGAGCCTCCTTCGTCAAATTCCCATCCGATCCCATAAACCGTATCATCGTGATGTCCGAACATGATTCCTTTTTGTGGAATCGCACGTAGGTTCTCTATTAAACGTTCTCTCGGCGAAACCTGTTCGCTTGTCGGCTCTAGTCCTTTCTTCGATGGTGAACAGGCGATTAATGCCCCTAGGCATAACATGGTAATTAATTTCGTGTTCTTCATGATAATTGTCTTTCTTTATGAACGCGAATGTAAGAGGTATCGGGCAGACAATCTAGTATTATTTTATCGGATAGTGGTATTATTTTTATTTCTTAGCTTGTACCTGTATACGTTCTTTCGAGGTTATCTTCTTCTCAAATACCCTTGTGTCGATCTTGATAGGCTCGCTCGTGAAATCCGGGACATTATAGGAATAGACAGAGCGATCGTAATAGGTTTCCGGATCTTCTTGGGGAAGGAGAAAGGGCTTGCTTATCTTGCCATTCTCATCCATGCTAGCCAGATAAAGGCGGGTATAAAGGCCGTCACCCCGGCGGCTACTGAAGACAAACCAGCGGGAGTTGCTACTCCAGTTGTGAAAGCTTTCGGTGTCATCGCTATTTACTTCGGATAGCTTGCGGAGGTCTCCGCTTGTCAAGTCCAGTAACCATAGATCCGCCTCTTTATGCCAGATCGAAAAGTTTCCGTAATCGGATAAGGTGAACATAATATATTTGCCGTCATAGGAAGGACGGGGGAAAGATACGCTTTTCCCTAAAGCCTCAGCGTTCACCAATGTATCGATACGGCTCCCGAATGTACCGGCAGAGGGATCAAAATCTATACTACATAAATTATATCTTATCTCTTTATATTCTTCGGGAATCTTTTTAGCCTCGGCGGAACAAAAGTAAAGCGTACGACCATCCGGGGAGAATGCGGGGAAGGTCTCGAACCTGTCTTTCTTTTGCAAAGAATCGCAAAGAAGTAGACGATGATCTGCCGGATGGTAAACGACTACATCAGATTCCAAATCCAAGACTTCTACCCGCTCGTCCTTAACCGTATGGAACGATTGCCGGGTGTTGTTCGTGGAATACGCTATATATTCGCCTCCGGGATGCCAGTAGGGATAGACGCAAGCGGCGATTGTCTGATCTGTTTTCGTGTTGAGGTATTCATCCTTATTGCCGGTTCTCATAAAAGTGGCTCCATGCGTTCCTCGGATGTGAAGACTGAAATGGCTCGGGTCCGTACGATTGAAGGCATGGCAGTTTACGCACATACCTTTGACCAGCGTGTTTTCCACCAAAGGTCTTTCTTTATGAGACGATAGATCACGCTCATAAATACCCATACGGCTATAGACTTCATAACCGGGAGCGATCTTTCGGTATACTAGGCCGTAATCGATCGGGTGGGGGCTGATGTACATGGGGAAAGGTTTGTAAGTACTCCATTTACCCTTTTGCTTGATACTGACAGTAAAGAGTAAACTATCGCCTTGATTGGAGTTGAGCAGTTGCTTCCACTCTTTTTCCGGGAAATTGACATGCTTCGCGTTTATATGTACCTCTTTGCCTTGGTGCCCTTTTACGATAACATCTATCCGCTCATAGGAGGTATCCGTATAAGAGAAATTCATTGGAGCTATCGTGGCGGGAACTGTTACCCCGATATAATCCGGATAGATGGACGGGTATTTCTCTATTTGTTCGGGGGATACCACCGAATCCCCACAAGCGGTAAATAACGCTATACATATACTATATAATAAGATAAGCTTTCTCATGGCCGTTTATTTTCTGAATAATAAGTAATACCAAAATGTCTTCTCGTATTTCGGGCGAAGGATAGGCTCGGAGTCTTTCTGCGTCATATAGACACGGGCGAACTCGCTTACCCCTTCCAATACGTTGCGGGAGATGCTCCAAGGAAGGCCTTGGAAATTAGGATGCTGCTGTGTCCAAATGAAAATCAATGCCTCTTGATAAGAGATGGGTATGTGGTTATAGCCCAGATCTTTTCCCAGCGGATAATATTTCATGAAACGTTCCAGATCCTTCTTTTGCAAGACATAGGCTAACATATACTCGAAAGCCATCCGGTTACTTTTGTTATGTTGCAGCAATAAGCCTAGCATGACATCCATTTCCGTGTCGCTAAACAAGAAATCTTCCGTATATCGGGCTTTTCTCAACCATCCCCATTCGGGATGCTTCTCTATCTTTTCATCGTTATTTAGGTAGCTCATGGCATGGGTCGCCCATTTCTTATAGAACAAGGTATGCTGCAAAGCCCGCAGGTATTTGGCGGCGACAGCGTATTGTCCATTGATCAAGTTGGTCTCGGCCAGACGCATATAGGCACGTCCGCTTTTCTTATAGTCGGGGATAGCCTCCATCGCCTCGAACATATAGCGCTGTGAGGAGTTGATCATTCCCAGATGATAGAATATCTCGCTGGTTGGGAGCGGTGAGGTAAAATCTCTTTGGAAGGTCGGGATCAATCCTTCCGTTCCATTCTGGTAGAAATGGAACATGCGATCCCCTAATTGTCCGGTCTTGGCGAGAGCCAGATTTAAGCAGGTCACGGAGAAGGGGGAATTAGGCTCTTTGTTTTCTGCCGCCTTGATGATCTGGTTCCATTGTTTCATGCGGGTGAGGTAGTCGTATTTCATAGCCTCCTCCTTATCCGAATTGCTGGCGGCGTGAATCCATGTGCCACCACCGATAAGGAGCAGGGTGGAGATAATACCCATCCATGCCTTAGTGCTCTTTACGGGTGGGGGAAGTAAAGCAAGTGCCCCGGGGGTTATGGCAACGGTAGCAATAACAACTAACAGGGTGTTGGGAACGATCATGGGGAAACGATAATAATCGATGCCGGTCATGAGGCTAAGCAATGGATATTGCGTAAGGCTTTGTGCCAATAGGGGGCATAGGATTCCAAGCAAGATGTAGATAGGAATCCAAATATAGGATTTGTTGTATGTGGCTGGCACGGATTTGATGCAATGCCCGATTATTACTCCGATCACGAAGATGAAATAGGCCCCACCACCTACCACCCAGTAGAGCACCGGCATCATTAGGAGCGTATAGATAATTCGTCCCCATGAATGAGCGGTTTTTCGCTGGATGACTAGAGCGAAGAGGGCGAGAGTTATGGAGACGGGGAATGCCAGCAGGGCATTCTCATCACATAAAAATACCCAGAGCAGGATGGAAGGGAGAAAGCTGAGCGGATACCAAAAGTCGGAAGCCCCCATTTGTTTGGCCAGCCAGTTTATTTGCCGTTGGATAAGCACGAGAACGATCGCCAAGATCGTAGCCCCTGCCCAAGCGAAATAATAGAACTGCGTCAGGAACTCCGCTATATATTCAGCGATGCCTCCGGGATGGAGACATTTGTCGATTCCATATTCCGGCGTGAATAGGAATAACTGGAATTGCTCGTGGTAATGTAAATGATGAGGATAATAAAGTCCCCAAAACAGGCAAATCGCACAGCCGAATAATAAGGAGGCGATTCCTCTTATGTATCTATATTTACGTGTATTTTCCATGATTCTATTATTTAAAAGTCTCAGCTTCCTCGTCGTAGTAGATCTCTTGTACATCTTCAGCGTCGAAAGGAAGCTCGCTAGTGGATAATTCAGGTATATTATAAGATTTCAACGTGATATCGTAATGTTCCGGATCCTCTTGCGGGAGTACGAACGGTTTATAGGCTTTTCCCGTACTATCCACGTAAGAGAAATAAGGCTTTCCGTATAGTCCGTCATCCCGCTTACTGGCAAAGACAAACCAATGGCTGTTAGAGGACCAGCTATGGTAGGTATCCGATTTATCGGAGTTGACGGCAGGTAAGGTATCTATCTTCCCGGTCTGGAGGTTCATCATATGCAGGTCTGTTTCTCGGTGCCAGATCGGGAAGGTTCCATAATCGGCTACCGTGAAAAGCAGGTATTTACCGTCGGGCGATATCTTGGGATGGCAGGCGGAGCCATTATGCTTCTGGGCATCCCATACGGTCTCGATCCGTTGTCCCCATTCCTTGGTATCTTTATGGAAAGATATGCGGCATAGGGAATATTTTAGGTTATGGATACTATCGGGCAACGGCTGGAGAGGAGCGGAACAATAATAGATCCAGTTCCCATCGGGCGAGAAAGTTGGGAAAGTCTCTAACTCATCCTTCCGGCTAGTCAATGGGGAGGTGATGAGTTGTTTCTTTCTGAAATCTGCGACCATTAGGTCGGAGGTCGTATCATAGACTTCCAACCGCTTACTTCCTAACGAATGAAAAGCAGGGATGATAATATTCGTGGAAAAAACGGCGAACTGCCCCGATGGATGGAAATCGCCATAGACAGCCCCATTCGGCAGACTGTCGTTGCTCAGTTTCAACTTCCTCAAATGTCCGTTACGGTTCAGCAGGGTGCCTCCTTGCTTTCCCCGTAAATGGAACATGGATAAACTTCCTTTCTTATTTCCGTAAATATGGCAGTTCATGCAAGAACCGTCGGTATCATTGTTGTCGGCGATAATCCGTTCTTCAAAAGAATTAATTTCCCGTTCGCATAATTGGATTTTGTTCCATACCTCGTAGCCGGGTTCTATAAGCCGGTAGCTTATATAACTATCCAGTTTCTCCGGAACTACTTGCCAGTAGAAAGAGGGGTAACGAAACCATTTACCCTTGATACGGGCGACTACGGTTATTTGCAGGCGGTTGCCCACTTCCTGCTCTAAAAGGCTTTCCCATAGGCTTAAAGGGAAAATAGCTTTCTTTCCGAAAGATAATCGTATTTCTTTCGATTCCCCTTTTAAGGTTACTTGCATCGCGTCCGCTTCATTTCTCAACAAGAAGTTGAGAGGGGCGATATTCGTGGGAATCATGATATCCGTATAATCGGGATACATGGGGATCGGGTCTGTGGTATCCTCTATTTGCTTCGGTGTAGGGGTACATCCTGCCAGCAAGCAGATAATCCAAACGAGGTAATAGGTTATGTTTCCTTTCATGATTCTTGTTTCTTTCATGGTTTACTCTCCTTTCCGGGTTCTGTGGTCGCAAAATGGTAATAGAACCAATAGGTCTTGCCGTATTTCTCCTTCAAGCTCGTGTCCTTTGCTTCATAAAGCCGGGTATAATCGGCGAATTCCTTCGCTATCTCTACCGGGATTTGGTATTTTATAAGCTCTTCCGCACGGATATTGCCTTGGCGGGCGAGATTGATCAACATGGCCTCGGCGAAAATGGGACTAGATACCTTGCCCGGCACATAATCTTCCCCAAAAGAACGGAGATCTTTGGAGAGTAAATGATAGCAGAGTAAGTATTCGTAAGCGCGGAGGTTTCCGGCGTTCGAGGCTACTAAGTTCCGTAAGGAAGTCACGGCATCGTCTCCGAGGCGCAGTTGGTCTTGGGTAGGGATGTATCTGCGTTTCTTCTCCAGCCAATCCTTTACTTGCGGGGTTTGCTGACCGGGCATCCTCTTTTCGGCCCAGCTTTTATGAAGGAGTGTCTTGTCTAATATACGCAGATATTTAAGAGCCGCCCCATCATCCCCATTGACCAGATTGATTTCAGCCAGCCGTTTTATCATACGGCTACCTGAATTGCGGGGAGAGAAGATCATACTTAGCATGGCGCAGTGCTCGGCCATGGTCATATCTCCTAACGTGAACCATATCTCGTTGGCGAACAAGATGGAGAGAAAAGAAGAGGATGGGCCCACGGGGAGGATCAGTCCTTTCGTTCCCGGTTGGTTCCACGCTAGGAGGTTCCGGGAGAGAGATACGGGTGAGTTGATCTCGGAGGAATGCGTTGCATTGTACAGGTTCCGGTAATAGGTCGCCCAAAGGATTTTCCGGTCTGTCCCAAGCTGTTTATTCATCTTTTGTACATTTCCGAAATAATGCTCCGCATCGAGGCCGAGTACATACTCCCGGTCGAGATCCGGTTTACTCCACCAAGTGGTAGCTGGATATTGGGTCGCTGGAAGAAGCAATATACCTGCCGCAAGCAGGACACTTAGTTTTTGATGGTGCGCTATGATTCCGGCGGCCAGCATAAGGGCCAGACAGAGCCATGCCCCGTACCCAAAACACCAATAGCAAAGGAGCATGGCGGGAATACAGGTAAGAAGACGTTGCCCCTCGGTTTGGCTCCGGCTATATAAAAGGAAAACACCTTCTGCCCCGACCAAGGAGAGAGTCGCGGATAACGGATACGCAAGTCCGCAAGACCTTCCGGTCTCCCATAATACAAGCAGTATCATAAGAGGAAGGGCGTATCTCTTGCTGACGAATTGCCGGAATGTCCGATAGGTAAGCAGGGCGAATAAAGTTAAGACAGCGCTTAGGATGAACGGGCCTCCCCCGATATAATAAAAGAATTGCGTGAGGAAATCGCCGGCGAGACAAGCCAGCCACGCTTCCTCTTGAAAATATCCACGGAGAAACTCTCCGCTATACAAGAACAGCATCATTTGCTCTTTGTGGAACAAATGATAGGGGTACATCCAGAAGAAGAAAGCAAAGATCGCTATCGCCAATACCGCCAGCGTGATCGATAGATCCTGTTTAATGATTCGCTTCATCCAGTTCCTTTCGTTGTTCTTCGGTTAAGGAGGGTTTTATCATCTTATAGAGGAATTTCCCGACCGTTTGGTTGATATGTTCTCTCATGAACGCATAATTAAAAGCTTGCGTCTCTACCTGCAAGGAATCCCGTGTCTGCTTGATGCGGATGGAATCTTCCGGCGAACAAGTCTTAAGTGCTGTCCATAGGGCATAGGATTCGCCATCGCTCTTTTGCTTCCGGTCTTTCCAATGTTGCAAGGCATCGTTTTGCGGTGTACCGGATGCCGAGCTGATGGAGTCTATCCGTACCGAGGTCACGCCCGGTTCCGTTACGACCAGTAGCTCTTGGAACTTGAGGCGCAAAAGGATGCGCATACGGAGGACTTTCATCTCTTCTCCTGTTCCTTGGAAGGTAAACCGTGCGTTCTCTATTCTCGTGGAATCTATATTCTCTATCGAGGCGTTTTCCATGGGAGCCAGATAAATCCATTCCCCATCCTGCTGCGTGGTGGGTAGGGTGCCTTCTATTATGTATTTGGAATCGTTAGATTGACAGGCAAATAGGCACAACAAAGTGAATACTCCTATAAATAGATATTTCATCGATCGTGTTCATTAGTAATTAGAGACTCAAAGTTTAGACTGCGTAAAGTTAGTGTTTTTTCGGAAAAGGGAATGATGTTTTTTTGACAAAGGGTGATACTTAATTTACTTAGTTGTAGAGGAGGTATGAAAAAAGGAGGATGCTGATTAAGACATCCTCCCTTTTTATGAAATAAAGAACAATTAAGCGTTTAGGACTTTCTTGAAGCGACGGATAAATTCCTTGGCCTCATCCATCGTCAAGCAAAGCGGAGGAAGCAGACGGATCGTATTGGTTCCGGCTACACCCGTGAATACTTTCTCCTCGAAGAGAAGTTTGCTACGCACTTCCTTGATAGATTCCTCGAACTCGATACCGATCATCAAGCCACGACCCCGGATTTCCTTGATACCCGGAAGTTTATGCAACTCCTCCAATAAATAGGCACCCACTTTCGCCGCGTTATCGATCAAACGCTCGTCTTCCATAATATCAAGAACGGCGATAGCGGCCGCACAAGCCAGATGGTTACCGCCGAAAGTAGTGCCGAGCATACCATAAACCGGCTTGAATTTCGGGCTGATCAATAACCCACCCATCGGGAAGCCATTGGCGATACCTTTCGCTACCGCGATTAGATCCGGCTTGATACCGGCGTATTGGTGCGCGAAGAATTTACCGCTTCTTCCATATCCGGATTGAATCTCATCCAAGATCAGACAAGCGTCATAAGTCGTACACAGGTCGCGTAACTCACGCATGAAATCATCTGTTGGCAATTGGATGCCACCTACACCTTGGATACCTTCGATGATCACGGAAGATACATCCCCCTTCTTCAATTCTTCCCGGACGGCGGAAGCGTCGTTCAAAGGAAGATAAGTAACCGCCAGATCCTCGTTTACCGGAGCGATGATTTTCGGGTTATCCGTGACACGGACGGCGGCGGAGGTGCGGCCATGAAAGGCGTGCTTGAAAGCGATCACCCGCTTCTTGCCGTTATGGAAAGAGGCCAGCTTTAACGCATTCTCGTTCGCCTCCGCTCCGGAGTTGATCAAGAACAACGAATAATCATCGTAGCCGGAAGCCTTCCCTAGCTTGTCCGCTAATTTTTGTTGCAAGCTATTGATAACCGAGTTCGAATAAAAGCCTAATTTATTTACCTGCTCGGTAATCGCCTTTACGTAAGTAGGGTGGCTGTGACCCACCGAGATTACGGCATGCCCGCCATATAAGTCGAGGTACTCATTTCCCTCGGTATCCCATACATGACATCCTTTGCCTTGTATGATCTCTATATTAAATAATGGATATACGTCAAATAAATTCATCTTTATAGTATTTTTTAAAACGCGGAGGGTTTTAAGTGCAAGCCAACCGTCTCCTCCAACCCGAACAATAAATTCATGTTGTGGACCGCTTGGCCGCTAGCGCCCTTCAATAAGTTATCGATCATAGAGATGATAAGAAGCTTATCATCTATTCTCTGTAAGTGGATCAAGCATTTATTCGTATTTACCACTTGTTTCAAATCCGGGTTCTTATCGGTGATAAACGTGAAGCTGTGATCATCATAGTATTCCTCATAAATACGTCGGATCTCCACCAAGTCGATCTTGCAATCGATGTATGTCGTGGCGAATATGCCACGGGAGAAATTACCGCGTACGGGGATGAAGTTGATACGGCTCGAATAGCTCTTCTGCAACTGGCTCAAGCTCTGGTTGATCTCGGCCAAGTGCTGATGCGTAAAAGGCTTATAGATCGATATGTTGTCGTTGCGCCAGCTAAAGTGAGAGGTGGAAGAAGGCTTCACGCCCGCTCCCGTCGATCCCGTGATGGCATTGACATGCAAATCGGAATTCAGCATCAAGTGCTTCGCCAACGGCAATACGCCCAATTGGATACAGGTCGCGAAACAACCGGGATTCGCTATATGCCGGGCATTGCAAATCCGGCGGCGGTTCAATTCCGGCAAGCCGTACACGAAATCGTGCTCCGGGCCTTCGAGCCGGTAGTCCATGCTCAGGTCGATAATCTTCACGTTCTCGGGAACCGTGTGGCTCTCCATGAACTTCTTCGTATCGCCATGAGCGGTACAGAAGAACAGAAGGTCGATGCTATCTAATGGCAACTCGCTGGTGAACACCAAATCCGTCTCGCCATAAAGACCGCTATGCACGTCCGTTATCTTATTGCCGGCGTTACTGCTACTGTTTATAAATGTAATCTCGGCATCCGGGTGGTTTAGGAGCAGGCGGATCAATTCACCCGCCGTGTAACCCGCTCCGCCTATAATTCCGCATTTAATCATATCTCCTCGTCTTTATGGTTCGTATAATAAACACGTAGCGGAGTGGAAAGAACCTTGATGAAGCCCTTGGCATCCTCGGCGGTCCAACCTTTCTGCATCTCTCCGTACTCGCCGAATTTCGTCTTCACCAAGTCATCCTCAGACTCTACGCCAACGGTAGAGAAGGACAACGGACGAAGCTCCAGAATAGCCGTACCGTTCACGTTACGCTGAGACTCTTGCAACATCGCCTCGATATCTCGCATCACCGGTTCCAGATATTGGCTCTCGTGCAAGAACATGCCGTACCAGTTCGCTACCTGATCCTTCCAGTATTGTTGCCATTTGCTCAACGTATATTTCTCAAGGAAGCGGTGTGCCCCGATAATCAACATAGGAGCGGCAGCCTCGAAACCGACACGTCCCTTGATGCCGATGATCGTATCGCCCACGTGCATATCACGGCCGATACCGTAAGCGGCCCCGATCTCCTCGATCTTCTGGATAGCGGCGATCTTATCCTCGAACACCTCGCCATTCACGGCGTGAACCTCACCGTTCTTGAACTCGATGCGCAATTGCTCGCTGCCGGTCTTCTCCACTTGTTTCAGATAAGCGCTCTCGGGCAATCCTTGTGCGGAATCAAGAATCTCGCCACCGCAGATAGAGGTTCCCCAAAGACCTACGTTATAGGAATATTTCAACTTCGTGAAATCGGCCTCGAAACCATGCTCCTTCAAGTAGTCGATCTCTGCCTCACGGCTCAAGGCCATATCACGGGTCAAGGTGATAATCTCCACATTCGGAGCCAATACCAAGAAAGTCATATCGAAACGGATCTGGTCGTTGCCGGCTCCGGTAGAACCATGGGCGATAGCGTCGGCACCGATCTCGTTCGCGTAGCGGGCGATCGCCAAGGCTTGGAAGATACGCTCGGAACTTACGGAGATAGGATACGTACCATTACGCAGCACGTTTCCGAAAATCATGTACTTCAAGCTCTTCTCGTAATACTCTTTCGTAACGTCGATCGTCACGTATTTCGTGGCGCCTAGCTTATAGGCGTTCTCCTCGTTTTGTTTCAATTGTTCCTCGCTGAAACCACCTGTGTTAGCGCAAGCGGCGTAAACCTCGTATCCTTTTTCCTTAGCCAGATACATGACCGTGAATGAGGTATCCAAACCTCCGCTGAACGCTACTACTACTTTCTTCTTCATCGTTTCTTTATTTTATGTTGTTTTTCTATCGTATTAATTAGTCTTTTTTAGCTTGATCACGAGCTTCCCGCTCTCGTTGCGCACGATGCGGATCGGCCGGGTCGAACAGCATGGCCGTGCAGATGCAATACTTACGTTCGGTGCGTTCCAAGATATCATGGTTCACGCAACCGTTGCAACCCCTCCAGAAAGCCTCATCGTCCGTCAAGTCGGAGAACGTAACCGGCACGTATCCCAGCTCTGTATTCATCTTCATCACGGCGGCGCCGGAGGTAAGGCTGAATATCTTCGCCTTCGGCCAGCGCATGCGGGCAAGCTGGAAGGTCATGTCCTTGATGCGTTTAGCGATACCCAAACCCCGGAAATCCGGATGCACGATCAAGCCGGAGGTCGTCACGTACTGCTTGTTTCCCCATGACTCGATATAACTAAACCCGGCGAACTTGTCTCCCGCCAAGGCGATCACCGCTTTGCCCTCTTTCATCTTCTGGGCCACATACTCGTGCGTACGCTTGGCGATACCCGTGCCCCGGACTTTAGCGGCAGACTCGATCGTATCTAGGATCGTATCCACATATACCTCGTGAGAGGCATCAGCGATCATAACATCAATTTCTATTTCTTGTTCCATTTTATTGTTTGTTCTTAGTTTTTCCCTTTTATATAAAATGTGATAAAGCGGCAATTACCTTCTCTTGGCTTACACCGTTGCGGGGGATTACCAAGATCGTATCGTCTCCGGCTATGGTAGCCAGTATCTCGCTAGGGGCATGGGAGTCTATGTCCGAGGCGATTCCCATGGCGTAACCCGGTCGTGTTTTCACCACCGCCAAGTTTCCGGAAAACTCGATATTCGGCTTTTTCTTGCCTTCAGGCTGTGCTTGTTTGCTTATACTCTCTTCGGGAAGGCGGTATACATAATCTCCGTTTCCGTCGTGTACCTTGGCTACTTTCAGTTGCTTGATGTCGCGGGAGAGCGTAGCTTGCGTAACCGAGAATCCGCTATCTTCCAATTCTTTAAGCAGCTCTTCTTGGTTACTTATCACCTTCGTCTGTATAATACCGCAAATGGCATCCAATCGTTCCTTCTTTGTACTCATGTTGTATATTTATGCAAAACAGGCTGCAAATATAAAGAGTATTATTGAATAAATATACAATCGAGGGCTTTTTTTTCTATATATAAATAGGAGGTAAGGGATTTTCCTGCTTAGCTTAGGTTTAATCGTTGTAAGTGTTAGGCATTTCGTCTATTTATATTCATCTTCTATCAGCCGTTGGATGATCATGTAACAGCTGTTAGAAGATCATGCAACAGATGGTGGATGATCATGCAACGGATGTTAGATGATGAATGTTGTTAAAAGAAAAGGCTAATGCTTCCTATAGAAAGAACGAAAGGGTGTGGTCGTTTTGAACAAAATGGTAGTATCTTTGCGTTATTAAAAAGAGAGTATCAGATTTAATTTCAAGTAAAAGGATATGAGAAAAATAGCAAGTTTATTCGTGGCCTTGCTTTTATTGGCAGGCTGTTCCAGCGTACCGTTGACAGGACGTAAGCAAGTGCTGTTGGTTTCGGATCAAGAGGTGTTATCGTCCAGCCTTACCCAGTATAACGATTATATAAAGGCGGCGAAGAAATCGACGAATACGAACAAGAGCGCTATGGTAACCCGGGTCGGAAAGAAGATAGCCGCCGCTACGGAGGAATATTTGCGGGCGAACGGGATGGCGGATGAGGTGAAAAACTTCTCTTGGGAGTTTAATTTGGTGAATGACCCGCAGGTGAACGCCTTCTGTATGCCGGGGGGCAAGATCGTGGTGTACGAGGGATTGTTGCCTTTGGTTTCCTCGGACGATGAATTGGCGGTGGTCATCGGGCATGAGGTCGCCCATGCCGTAGCCAAACACAGCAATGAGCGTATGAGCCAGCAGCTAATGGCACAATATGGGGCGGCGATTTTAGGTGCGGCGGTAAGCAATAAGAGCGCGGCGGTACAGCAGGCGGCCAATACGGTATATGGTGTGGGAGCGCAGTATGGCGTAATGCTTCCTTTCTCCCGTAAGCACGAATCGGAAGCGGATTATATGGGATTGGTATTCATGACTATGGCGGGATACAATCCGGACGTGGCGGTCAACTTCTGGAAAAAGATGTCCGCTGGAAAGAGTGGCTCTACGCCGGAATTTATGAGCACGCACCCCAGCGATGCCACCCGTATAGCCGAAATCCAAAAAGTCCTCCCCGCAATCAAAACCAAATACAAAAGGTAGTTGACGGTTGACTATCGGCAGTTTACTTTTCGCTTGCCGCAATTTTCAATTCTCAATTTTCAATTAAACAAGATTCCCATCTTGTTCATCAAGAAACAAGCATTCATATTCTGGGCTATCCCTTCCCTTAGTTGATAAGAGAAGGATAGCTCCTCGTTTTTTATATCCGCCTCGAAGCGGTAATTCTTTATTTGTTCCGGGAACTCTTCCTCCAAAGTACCCAGCACTAAATCGTGGGTGGCGATGATGCCGCAAGCCTTATAAGCGACCAGTTGCTTCATAAGGGCCAGAGAACCCTTCTGCTTGTCGATAGAGTTTGTTCCCTTCAAGATCTCGTCCAAGATGATAAATAACTTCTCCCCGTTTTGCAGCCTGTCGATAATCATTTTCAGTCGTTTCAACTCCGCGAAGAAATAAGACTCGTTGCTGGCCAAGGAATCGGAGGTACGCAAGCTGGTAACCATGTGGGCGGGATAAACCGTCAAGGAGGCGGCACAGACCGGAGCGCCTACGCAAGCCAATAAGTAATTGACACCGACCGTCCGGAGGTACGTACTCTTACCGGCCATATTCGCTCCGGTGATAATCAGGAACCAAGGGCTTTTACGGATATCGATATCATTCTTTACACAGACTTTCCGGTTCAAAAGAGGATGTCCCAAGGCTTTGCCTTCCATCTGGAAATAAGTGTCGGCGATCTCCGGATAAATATATTCCGGATGGTTGAAAGCGAAACCGCCCAACGAGTTAAGCGCGTCGAAACGAGCCAACGCGTCGAACCAAAGCGGAAGCCTATCGGCGTAGGTCTGAATCCAGCGTTCCAAGAGGATGGCGTGGCGTGTATCCCGTAGGTAGAAGAGATTGAAAATGATACCCGCCAAACTGAATCGTTGGTCTAATCCTCCGATATACGACGACAAACGTTTGATGGCATGCGAGGCCAATTCCTTCTCATTCGCTAATTGCCCGCTGATCTCTTTCAGTTCCTCCGATTGGAAACTATCTTCCTCCACGCATCGCATCAGCTTTGAGTATCGATTGAAAATAGACTCCATCTTATTGACGGTCGCGTAAAGCGCGTTGATCTCCTTGGCACGTGCGTAAGCAATCACTAGCGTGATCAAGAAATAAATATTCAATAAACTCCCGCTGATCCAATCCAGAAAGTAAGCGGCGCCCAGCACGACCCACAACGCCGGGACCATCCAGATCAACAGTTTCCACGGTAGGCTATCAACGAATTTATTCTTACGTTGAGTGAGCCTGTCCATAAAGTTGATATCGTTGTCTCTCGTATCTTGCGTGTCCTGCCGGATAATTCCCGTTACATAGAAATGTTGCCGTAAGGCGGATAAAGCCGCTAATTCCTTGGCAGCCTCTTGCCGCTTGACGATCTCCTTCTTATCCGTCAAAGGATTCGAGAACCAATCGGCCAGTCGCTCCCGTCCGAATCCGGTTACGGTGCGATTGAGCGATTGAAACAAGGAGCGGTCTCCAAACACATCCAGATCCAAGCAGAAAGAGTGCTCGCCCGAGATCTTATCGGCCGCCCCGTCGAATGCGCTGAAATCATAGTCCAGTCCTTTCAGCTCATCCTCATTCAGCTTGATCAAGGTCTCGGCGTATACTTTACGTGCGTACATTCTATTATGGTACCACATCAGGAGCGCGAACGGGATGATATAGGCGAAGGTGATCCCCGTCAGCCATTGCCAACTCTCATCCTTGAATATCCACAAGGAGAGGATCGCTCCCACCACTAAAGCCAACCGGATACTCCCCATCAAATGGATCTTCTTTTTCAAATTACCCAAGCGCCGTGTATAAGCGTCGATATTTTCTTTATAATAACTATAGACTTCTTCCATAGGCGCGAATATAGGAAAAATGAACTAACCTCTTGAATTTTGGTTTATATATTATATTCATAGGTGAAATGACCATTATTCATGTAATTTGGGCGATAAAGCCAACTGCCGTTTCCCCTATATTCGCGGACATATTTATAATTTAAGATCATTTATGAAAAAAACGATTATATCCTTTCTCTTCCTTCTTGTTTGTGGTATGGCACACTCGCAGATTTTGGCGAAAGGACCGGGAGAGAGTTATAATGCGGATAGTATTCGTGCGATTTTGGATAAGTCTCCTTATTTTACCTTATTCAAGGACAATTATTTCATCGGCGGTATCCCTATCGGCAACAAGCCTACGGCGAGAAACTCCGACGTTAAATTCCAGCTGAGCATCGCCCAGCGTCTTACGAAAAGTAAGCTCCCGTTCGATACCTATCTTTTCTTGCAATACACGCAGAAGGCTTTTTGGAATGTCTTTCAAGAGTCCTTGCCTATGCGCGACTTGAATTTTAATCCGGGTATCGGTTTGGGGCACCTTATCGTACATAAGAATAAATATATTGGAAAAGGCTATTTGATGGTCGAGCATGAGTCGAACGGGAAAGATAGCATCTTCTCCCGAAGCTGGAACAAGATCACCCTAGCGGCGGCTGTCCTGTTGAATAAGAACTGGGAAGTTCAATTCAAGGGCTGGATACCGATCGTGGACGGCGGGGAAAATAAAGACATCCTTAAATATAACGGTATATTCCAAGTAGCCGCCAATTACCGGACGGACAACAGGCGCTTTAACTGTGGGGTTATCTTGACCAAACGGAAGACTTGGTTCAGCTTTAACACCCAGATCGAGTTGAGTTATAAGTTTAATAATAACGAGAACCAATATTTCTTCCTGCAATATTATAATGGTTACGGTGAGAACCTTTTGGAATACAATCAATACAAAAGCATGTTGCGGATCGGTTTCGTGATCAAGCCGCAAGATTTCAGTATTTACTAAAAAATATCCTTCTTGATAGATCTCATTGATTAGGCGATAGATGTAATATATGATACATTTCGTTTCTTTAGGAAACAATACATTTACAGACTTTGTTTTCTAATATATTGAACGTTTCCCGGATAATTAAAGAGATACGCCATGAAGGAAAAAATTGAACAATTAAAAGCTCTCAACCACAAAGCTGAGTTAGGGGGCGGAGAAGACCGCGTTGCGAAACAGCATGCGGCAGGTAAACTAACCGCTAGAGAAAGAATCGAACTGCTGTTGGAAAAAGGTAGCTTCGTGGAAATCGACAAGTTCGTGACACATACGTGCCATGAGTTCGGTTTAGAAAAACAGCGTCCATTAGGAGATGGCGTGGTCACCGGTTACGGAATGATCGGGCAACGCACGGTGTTTGTTTTCGCTCAGGACTTCACGGTATTCGGTGGGGCCTTGTCTGAGACGTATGCCCGTAAGATCTGTAAGATCATGGACATGGCAACGGAACTAGGCGCTCCTGTGATCGGGTTGAACGATTCGGGGGGCGCACGTATTCAAGAAGGGGTTCGTTCCTTGGCGGGATATGCCGAGATATTCCTCCGGAACTCGTTGGCCTCCGGCGTGATCCCGCAGATTAGCGCCATTATGGGCCCGTGCGCGGGTGGAGCGGTTTACTCGCCGGCGTTGACGGACTTTATCTTTATGGTAAAACAAACGAGCTACATGTTTATCACCGGCCCGGAGGTCGTGAAAAGCGTGACGCAAGAAGAGGTTACGATGGAGAATCTGGGAGGCTCGGAAGTGCATAGCACCCGTTCCGGAGTGGCTCATTGCACGGCGGATAACGATATGGATTGTATCTTGAAGATACGTGAGCTGATGTCGTTCTTGCCGAATAACAATATGGAAGAGCCGCCATTCGTTCCTACCACCGATAGCCCGAACCGTATCGATCCGCAATTGGATCTGCTGGTTCCTACCAATCCCAACCAACCGTACGACATGAAGGAGCTGATCCTTTCCGTGGCTGATGATCAAAACTTCTTCGAGATACAAGAGGAATATGCCAAGAACATCATTATCGGTTATATCCGTTTGAATGGAAAGACGATCGGTGTCGTGGCGAATCAACCCGCCGCATTGGCCGGTACGCTGGATATCAACGCATCCGTAAAGGCCGCCCGTTTTGTCCGTTTCTGCGACGCGTTTAATATACCGTTGTTGACGCTGGTGGATGTACCGGGTTTCTTGCCGGGCGTGAACCAAGAGTACGAGGGAATTATCCGTCATGGCGCTAAGTTACTGTATGCGTATTGCGAGGCTACCGTGCCGAAAGTGACCGTCATTACCCGAAAGGCTTACGGCGGCGCTTACGACGTGATGAGCTCCAAGCATATCCGGGGTGATATCAACTTCGCTTATCCAACCGCCGAGATCGCTGTCATGGGACCGGACGGTGCCGTGAATATCTTGTTCCGTAAGGAGTTGAAGACTGCGGAAGATCCCGAAGGCAAACGGAAGGAATTGCAAGCCGATTACCGGGAAAGGTTCGCTAATCCGTACCGGGCCGCCGAGTTAGGCTATGTAGACGAGATCATCGAGCCGTCTATCACACGCGGTCGTTTGATCCGTAGTTTTGAGTTGTTGGCCAACAAACGGCAATCCAATCCTCCGAAGAAGCATTCCAATATTCCTCTTTAAAAACGAATCCTTATGATAAAGAAAGTATTAGTAGCCAATCGTGGCGAGATAGCGATGCGGATATTCCGCACCTGCCGGGTGATGAACATCCCGACCGTAGCGATCTATACGCATGTGGATCGTGGAGCATTACATGTACGTTATGCGGAGGAGGCTTACTGCATCTCGGAAGATGAGGCGGATACCTCTTACTTGAAGCCGGACTTGATCCTTGAGATCGCCAAGAAGACAGGAGCTGCCATTCATCCGGGTTACGGCTTTTTGTCGGAGAACGCCGACTTCGCCCGCCGTTGCGAGGAGGAGGGCGTGATCTTTATCGGCCCGAGTGCCGACGTGATCGCAAAGATGGGTATCAAGACCGAGGCCCGCAAGATCATGAAAGAAGCCGGTGTACCGGTTGTTCCCGGAACGGAAAAGCCGGTGACGGACATAGAGGATGCGAAGAAGGTAGCCGTAGAGGTGGGTTATCCGATCATGCTAAAGGCGCTTGCCGGAGGCGGTGGAAAGGGTATGCGCTTGGTGCATAGCGAGGATGAGATGGAAGCGGCTTTCCGTATGTCTCGTTCCGAGGCGGCCAATTCGTTCGGGAACGATGCCATCTATATCGAGAAGTATATCGAGAACCCCCATCATATCGAGGTGCAGGTACTCGGGGATAAATATGGGAACGTGATACATCTGTATGAGCGTGAGTGCTCCATCCAGCGCCGTAACCAGAAGGTGATCGAGGAAGCGCCCTCTCCATTCGTGAAGGAGGCCGCCCGCCAGAAGATGTTGGCCGTAGCGGTGGAGGCCTGCAAGAAAATCGGATACTACAGCGCCGGGACGTTGGAGTTCATGATGGATAAGGACCAGAACTTCTATTTCCTCGAGATGAATACCCGCCTTCAAGTGGAGCATCTGGTGACGGAGGAGACAACGGGCGTGGACTTGGTTCGCGATATGATCTTGGTGGCCGCAGGAAATCGTCTGCCTTATAAGCAGGAAGATGTGGCTTGCCGGGGGCATGCCTTGGAATGCCGCATCTATGCGGAGGACCCGGAAAATAACTTTATGCCCTCTCCGGGCGTGATCAAGGTGCGTGAGGCTCCCGAGGGACGTAACGTACGTCTGGATAGCGCCGCTTACGCCGGTTTCGAGGTGTCCTTGCATTACGATCCGATGATCGCCAAGCTTTGCACATGGGGCCGGACCCGTGAGTCCGCCATCTCGAATATGATACGTGCCTTGCGGGAATACAAGATCTTGGGAATCAAGACAACGATTCCGTTCCACCTGCGTGTGTTGCATAACGTGACCTTCTTGAAGGGGAATTACGATACGACCTTTATCGACACCAAGTTCGATAAGGAAGACTTGAAGCGTCGCCAGAACAGCGACCCGACCGTCGCCGTGATCGCCGCCGCCTTGAAGCATTACGAGGAGGAGAAAGAGGCGGCCGCCCGTGCGACGACCGTTCCGCTGGTAGGGGAGTCCCTGTGGAAGCACTACGGGAAGTTACAAATGTTGGCCAATAACTTTTAATGAGAGGAGGAATGATTATGTCAAAGGCTTTAGCGACTTATTTTGCCACGGTTAACGATATTCCCGACACAGAGTTCAAGGTAGAGATTCTGGAAGACGGGCCTATCAAGAAAGTATCCGTAAACGGTACCGTTTATGATGTAGATTACAATCTGGGCGGAGATACGATCCACTCGATCATCATGAACCATAAATCTCATGGCGTACAAATATCCAGTGTTGGAGATTCCACCTATGAGGTAAAGAATAAAGGTGATTATTTCCAAGTACAGGTGATTGACGAGTTGAAGAAATTACGCCTGTCGAGAACCAGTTCCAAGACGGTCGGCCGTCAGGTCATACAGGCCCAGATGCCGGGCGTGATCCAGAAGGTATATGTCAAGGTAGGCGATGAGGTCAAGGCGGGAGACCCGCTTTGCGTATTGGTTGCCATGAAGATGGAGAACGAGATCCGTACGCCTATCGATGGAGTGGTGAAAGAGGTGTATGTCAATGAGACGGACAAGGTCTCCGTGGGTGATAAGATGTTGGTTGTAGAGTGAATTGTCTCGGGGTTATAGTTTTCCCTCGAGAGAATAGGAAAGGAATCGGAGTAGTCCGGTTCCTTTCGCATGTTTGGTAAAATTATCTTAAAAAACATTCTGTTTTTCTATCGTGTTACAGAGTTATTATTTCTACATTTGTAGCGTTTAAACCTAAATCATGAAGTTATGTTGACAGCAATGGTCATTGTGTTCCTTGTCGGTTATTTGATGATCGCATTGGAACATCCTCTAAAGATAAACAAGGCGGGAACGGCTTTGCTTATTGGTACTATCTTATGGGTTATGTACACGTATGCGGCCCCGTTTTTCATCCCGAGGGCCTCAGCAGAGGAATTCAGCTTGTTCTTGGAATCGTTCCCCTCTTTGGGTTCTTTAACGTTTAAGGAACAATGTACCCGGTTCGTCGTGGAGCATCAGGTTCTGGATAGTATCGGAGAGATCGCCGAGACGCTTATATTCCTGATCGGGGCGATGATAACCGTGGAGCTGATCGATGCCCATGGCGGTTTCATGTTTATCACGAATCATATTACCACGAAGAAAAAGAAGAAACTGCTGGCGTTGATCGCCGTGATCACGTTCTTTATGTCGGCCGTGTTGGACAACCTTACGACCTCGATTGTCATGATCATGCTGATCCGTAAGTTGCTCGGGAATTATAAAGAGCGGTGGGTGTTCGGCAGTATCATTATTATAGCGGCGAATAGCGGTGGCGCTTGGTCACCGATCGGCGACGTGACTACGATCATGCTTTGGGTAAGAGGAAATATCTCCACCTCATCCACGATCCCCCATTTGATCCTGCCGAGTATCGTATCGGCGTTGATCCCGGTCTTGATCGCCATGCGTTTCTTGCATGGAAACGTGACGCCCCCTAACGCATTCTCGCAAATGGAGGCGGACAATGAGTTGCTGAAGAAATTGAAGGATAAGGAGAAGTTATCGATCTTGATCATCGGTGTGTTGTGTTTATTGTTCGTGCCTGTATTCAAGACGGTTACTCATCTTCCCCCGTTTATGGGTATCTTGATGGGAGTGGGTATTCTTTGGTTCTATACGGAGATGCTATACGCCCGTAAACCGATCGACGAGGACTTGAAATTGCGTTTGTCCAAGGTGGTTCACCGTATAGACGGGGCGACCTTGTTATTCTTCCTCGGAATCCTTTTGGCGGTGGATGCCTTGCGTTGCAGCGGCGTATTGTCGGATTTCGCTTTCTGGCTGGACGATACGGTAGGCAATGTGTATGCGGTGAACCTGATTATCGGCGCCTTATCGTCTATCGTGGATAATGTTCCGTTGGTAGCAGGGGCTATCGGTATGTACCCGGTGGCTACGGACGCTATGGTGGCTGCGGCGACTGATCCGGCTTATCTGGCGAACTTCATGCAAGACGGCGTGTTCTGGCAGTTCTTGGCTTATTGCGCAGGAGTAGGTGGAAGTATGTTGATCATCGGTTCCGCCGCCGGAGTCGTCGTGATGGGCTTGGAGCGGATCAATTTTATTTGGTACTTGAAGAATATCTCTCTGTTGGCCTTGGCGGGATATTTGTCCGGCGCGGTGGTATATATTCTCCAGAATTTGATATTATAATAAGTATATGATATTAATTGCGGATAGCGGATCTACAAAGACGGAGTGGTGCTTGGCAGATCAAGGCAGACCGGTGCGTACGGTCGTGACAGCGGGTACCAATCCTTATTTCCAGACACGGGAGGAGATCGCCGGAGAAATCCGGGGTGCCTTATTGCCCGCGTTGAGGGGTGAGCGGATCGATGCCATTTACTTCTATGGCGCCGGTTGCGCCTTCCCGGAGAAGAACCGGATCGTGGAAGAGGCGATTACGCCTTATATCCCGGCTCCCATAGAGGTGTATAGTGACTTGATGGCGGCTGCTCGTGCCTTATGCGGGAGCCGTCCGGGAATCGCCTGTATATTGGGGACGGGATCGAATTCTTGTCTGTATGACGGGACGGAGATAACGGAGCATATCTCTCCCTTGGGATTCATTCTGGGGGATGAGGGTAGTGGCGCCGTGCTCGGGAAGTTATTGGTAGGGGATTGCTTGAAGCGTCAGTTGCCGGCGCCTTTGGTTCAGAAGTTTATGGATCAATATGAGTTGACGCCCGCCTTATTGTTGGAGCGGGTATATAAACAACCTTTCCCGAATCGTTTCTTGGCTACCTTATCCCGTTTCTTGTTGGAGAATATCACCGAGCAACCGATTTATAATTTGGTCTATACGAGTTTCCGTAGCTTTTTCCTCCGTAACGTGGCGTTATATCCGGGAGCTGATACGTACCCGATTCATTTCGTAGGCTCTATCGCCTATTATTATCAGGAGGTATTGAAAGCTGCGGCCTTATCCTTAGACTTGAAGGTCGGTACGGTCGTACAGGCTCCCATGAACGGATTGATCCGGTATCATTTTACGAACGAAGAAAAAAATGAATGAGTTATGGCATTTCAAAAGATAACCGAGTCGGAATCGTTGTACGATAATCTGGATCAGATGTCTGTCCGGGAGTTGCTGGAAGGCATCAATAACGAGGACCGGAAAGTGGCGATCGCCGTTGGCAGGGAGATCCCGAAGATCGAGAAGCTGGTAACCCGTATCGTAGAGCGGATGCGGAGAGGCGGCAGGCTCTTCTATATCGGGGCGGGTACGAGTGGTCGCTTGGGTGTCTTGGACGCCTCCGAGATCCCTCCCACGTACGGTATGCCGAATACCTTGGTGATCGGTTTGATCGCCGGCGGTGACCGGGCGCTCCGGAATCCAGTGGAGTCGGCGGAAGACGATCTGGATAAGGCTTGGGAGGAACTTCAACAATATCATATCAATACGAACGATACCTTGGTGGGGATAGCCGCCTCGGGTACGACTCCCTACGTGATTGGCGCCCTGCGTAAGGCACGCTCCGAGGGAATCCTGACGGCCTCTATCTCCTGCAACCCGGACTCCCCGATGGCGGCGGAGGCGGAGATCGCCATCGAGCCGGTAGTAGGTCCGGAGTTCGTCACCGGAAGTACGCGGATGAAGAGCGGTACGGCCCAGAAGATGGTGCTGAATATGATCACGACCTCCACGATGATCAAGCTTGGCCGGGTGAAGGGGAACCGGATGGTGAACATGCAACTGACCAACCAAAAATTGGTGGATCGTGGCACCCGTATGATCATGGAAGAGCTTCGTCTGGATTACGAGCAGAGCAAGAATCTCCTGCTCCTACATGGCTCCGTCCGGGAGGCGATCGATTCTTATCACCGTGAATGGCGGCTGAATCAATAAATAATTCCTATCTTTCGGGGTAAAACCTAAAAGATCGTTGATTATGATGTGGGATTTCATACTAAGACTTTTCGTGGCAGGTATTCTGGGCGCCGTTGTCGGGCTAGACCGTGAGTACCGTGCGAAGGAGGCGGGTTACCGGACTCACTTCCTTGTTTCGTTGGGTAGCGCGTTGATCATGGTTGTCTCCCAATATGGCTTCCAAGATGTCATCCTAGAGAATAGCGTAAGTCTCGATCCGAGCCGTGTGGCCGCCCAAGTGGTGAGTGGCATCGGTTTCATCGGGGCGGGTACGATCATCATCCAGAAACAATTCGTGCGGGGATTGACTACCGCCGCCGGTATCTGGGCGACCGCCGGTATCGGTCTGGCCGTCGGCTCAGGCATGTACGGGCTCGGTATCGCCGCCACTTTGTTGACGCTCGCCGGGCTGGAGCTGTTGAGCGTTATTTTTAAAAGCATCGGGATGCGAAGTTCCTTGGTGGTATTCTCTACCTCCGACAAGGAGGCGATCAACCGGATCGCCCGTGTTATCTACGAGAAAGGTTTCCTGCTGGTAAGCTATGACATGAAAAGACTGGGGCATCAGGAGAAGGACGAGTACGTCGTCAGCATCGTGTTGAAGGCCCGTAAAAACACGGAGGAAAGTCCACTGTTGCTATTGATGGAGCAATTTCCGGAGGTTACGGTGGAGAGAATTGAATAGTTATTCTGCATTGGCGGTAAGTTTTCGTATATTCGCGGCTCGAAACTATTTAATAATCGTACGATGAATTTTATTTCTAAGCTATTCAAGAAGAACGTATCTGAGGCGGAAGAGGCCGGCAAAGGTTCCGTGGAGGAGTTCGTATCTTTAATCCGTGTATATTATCAAGCCGTTATGGCCGTGAACTTGGGTATCACCAACTTGAACATGCTCGCCGATATGGCTTTGTTCAAACGCATGTTGAAGATACCGACCCAGAATAACAAATTGGGTGTCGCCGAGAAATCCCGTGTGCGCAAGGTGTTGATGGAGGATTACGGCCTAAGCGAGGCTTTCTTCAAGGAGATCGACAGCTCGGTGAAGAAGAACTGCAAGAACCAGAACGATATCAAGACGTATTTCTTCATGTTCCAAGGTTTCTGCAATGACTTGTTCAACTTGCTTGGCAATCTGATGCAGTGGAAGTTCCGCTTCTCCATGCTGGTGAAGAAGTTGCTGTATAATATGACGACGAAGACGGTTCACGATATCTTGACCAAGTCCGAGTGGAAGGATATCAGCGTGCAGAAGGCCGCGTGGAGCGTGCGTAAGTATGCCGAGAAACTAGGCTACT
Organism: Parabacteroides sp. merdae-related_45_40; assembly: GCF_001915675.1. Classification (NCBI taxonomy): domain Bacteria; kingdom Pseudomonadati; phylum Bacteroidota; class Bacteroidia; order Bacteroidales; family Tannerellaceae; genus Parabacteroides; species Parabacteroides sp. merdae-related_45_40. The sequence continues at coordinate 40,408 of NZ_MNQY01000032.1, forward strand.
CCGAGCAATGGATCACGGACTTCGTGTATAACGTCGTGCTTCTGGCGAAAGAGGATCAGAAGAAGGAACTCAAAAAGAGCAAGGAAGCATGACCACCGAGCTGCATCCGCTAGGTTTCTTCCTCCCGGAGAATACGAGATTGCTGATGCTGGGAAGTTTCCCGCCTCCAAAAGCTCGTTGGAGCATGGATTTTTACTACCCGAATATCCAGAATGATATGTGGCGCATCCTTGGCTTGATTTTCTATGGGAACAAGGATGCGTTCCTGCGAGACAAGAAGGCGTTCAGCGAGGAGAAGGCGAAGGCTTTCTGCCGGGAGAGGGGGATCGGGATCGGTGATACCGCCATGGAGGTGATCCGCTTGAAAGCGAACGCCTCCGATAAGTTCCTTGAGGTGGTACGGCCGATCGATCCGGAGAAGGTCTTGTCCCAGATACCGGAATGCGTGGCGATCGTGGTAACCGGGCAGAAAGCGATGGATACCCTCCTCTCCGTATTGCCCGGCACGGAGGAGCCGAAAGTGGGCTTTTCGTCGGAATTTTCTTGTATGGGAAGGACGATGAGGCTGTTCCGTATGCCTTCATCCTCTAGAGCTTATCCGAGGCCGTTGGAGGAGAAGGCCGCCGTTTACCGGGGGATGTTTGAGACGTTGGGGATGGTGTGAGGCAAGTCTGCCATACAGCATTCCTCGTTTACGCCCCACCTCTTCAAGGAGTGCGGTAAGCTCGGAAACGTCCTATCTGAATGATGTCCAATTATCTCTTTCGTGTATATACATATTTTAAGTACTTGATGCGACATTAGAACAGGAGAAACGCTGCGATATTTGCGACGTTATTCAGTTTAAAACGTCCGATTATGGAGTTTAATGCACGAACTTATTTTCAGTAAGGTACAGTTGTAGCATCTTATCGCCGTAAGATGTATGATCTTACCGTTGTAAGATGTATCATCTTTCACGGATACTTGACATCTCCTTGTCTGGCATCTTTTAGCAAAGTGACAGTTTGTAAATTTAAGTCCCGGAGAATCGATTCTTTCGGGCAAAGGTGCGGTATGCTCCCGAAAACGAAAGAAAAAAGCGACAATCGATTGGTTGATAGGGCAATGCTGGAAAACGGCCTTTTATTCTAGCGGGATTTATTCATCGTATTTCATGTTTTGAGGGCAGGAAGGGAAGAAAAACGGTGCTACAATAGGGTTATAACAGGGTAAGAATGCCCATTTGCGACGACTCATAACCCTATTCTTGACTACTTACGATGCCCAACGGCAGTATTGGCGTAGCCTAACACGACCAGTTGCGTAGGCTTCCGCCACCTATCGTGTGTGAAAAACGCTCTATTTTAACAAAAAGGGGCACTTCTTGCTACCTCTTTCTCGCTAGTTTGCTAGGTTTGGAAAATAGGTGTGTCAAGGTAAATGCTCTATGGAAATCAAAAAGATGGCGAGAGACCGGTTGGGTTGACGGAAGGATATTTGCTGGAGAGTGGACATGATATAAAAAGAGGCGGATACCTTATGTATGGCCCGCCTCCTTTTTATTTTATGCATGAATAACTAGGGAATAGGGGGATCCTTATTCCCTAAATTATTAGTTTATTCCTTCGCCTTGAAGGCCCAGAAAGTAGCCTCACCCCATTGTGCCGTACCGGAGGCGGCGTAGGTTAAAACAAGGTTCTTGTCGTTCAGAAGCATGATATCGAACTCTGTCGGTTTATAACCGTTTCCATTGATCATGTAAGGGAATAAGATTGCTCCCTCGGTGTGTATAGCTTGCCGATTTCCCAAGAATCACTGGCCGTCATATCAAAGGAGAAAGTTCCTTCGTTGATCGTTTGGGATCCCGTGTTCTTCACGATTTTCTTGCCGCTCAGGATGAAGGTCATGTAAGCGTCCGGAGTTTCCTCGCCTGTAGCTGGAACTTTTAGACCCTCTAATTGTCCGGTAAGATCTGCGGGTGCGCAAGTCCACCAGATGCCGTTCTTGTTCGTAATGAAGTCTTCTGCGTTAGAAGCGGCTTTATAACCAAGGTTACCCCAACAGCCTCCTAAAACCTCGGAATCGTATGTCCAAACCTTCTCTCCATCTCCACAGAGATATGCCCATGCCGGGTCTACATCTACGTAAGTCGTGATGCTGAAAGTCTTTTGAAAAGAGGTGATGCTGCCATCTTGATTTATGGTACGAATCGTGAACGTTTGAGACTCCTCTCCACCGGGAGTTAAGTCAAACGATCCACTTGTTCCAGTGGTCAGGATATTTCCTGAGGGATCAAGTATCTGTACGGTCGTGGATGGATTTGTAGCGTATGTAAATTTGTTTTGACCTTCTACCGTTTGCATTAGGGTAGCGGCCTGTTCCAATTGCGCTTCAGTCATACTCGCTGCTATGGAGCCTTCTTCCTCTACCGTAGGATCGCAGGCGGTGAGGAGCATCGCGAAAAGTGAGATAACTATACTATATTTCTTCATGATTTTCTAATTAAAAGTTTGACCTTATTGAAATCGTTTTTACCATCGGTTATATTGGCTGTCTGAACCTTCCCAACCGGCGTTCTGGGTGATGCTGCCGTTCGACATATCCACCTCGCTCTCCGGTATCTTGAAGAATCCGGCGGTAGCGTTATATCGTGTGGCGTAGCCACCTCCGTGGGCTTTGTTAGAGTCCTCTTGGCCATTGGTGTATATCTTCACGTTGGTCTGCTTTTCCAATGCGGCGGCGGCTATGTGCCAGCGACGGATATCATTCCAGCGGATACTCTCAAAAGCGAGTTCCCAACGACGTTCGTTTTGCAGGGCTTGGAGTGAGTAAGACGAGATGGGGCTCAAGCCTGCTCTCTCTCGAACCCGGTTGATTCCGTCCGTGTTCTCTTTCAGCTCGGATTGCATTAGTAATACATCGGCGAAACGGATAAGCACAAGGTCGTGGATATTGTTCAGCTGTAAATTCTCGGAACCCTGTGCCCAGCCGTCAGTCCCGTACATTAGGTTCTCGAAGCATACGGAGTACGTGTCTCCATTTTTAGCGGCAACAGGGAGCCACTTCTTGGAGAGGTATCCGGTCTCTTGGATAAACTCACCACCGCCGCCGAATGCCCATCCTTGCTCGGTCCAAGCGGCGCAATCCGAAATGGAGGCGTCACGGCGTTTGTCGTTAGGCTCGGAACTTTTCCAATCGCTTACGAGGTTCGGGGCGGCGGGTCCTGCTCCCCAGCCTTGCCCGAAGGGGAAGGACTCGGCCACGCCTGCCATGCCGCGTACGCCGAAGTGTAGGGCGAAGTTATTCGCGTAACCAATGCTTGTGCTCCAGTCGGCTAATTTGTTGTATTTGATAGCGAACAAAGTCTCCGGATTCACGGCGTTGTCATCTTCCACCCATTTCAGGCCCTGTCCGGTGGTATAGTCGTAATCTTCTACCGTAAACCGGTTTGTATAGGCCCAAAGGTTGCGGAAGTCCGACGTGACCAGCGAGTAACCAGAATTGTTCACGCAATCGTCGATGTAGCCGATCACTTGGTCTTTCGTCAGTGTGGAACCGTCGGGCAAAGCCACGGAAGTCAACGGTGAGTAAGTGGTGCTGGTAAGCGCGGCCAAATCCTCGCCATTGCAATACATGCCTGTATAGAATAACCAAGCACGGCCCAACATGGCTTCGGCGGTGTATTTATCGACATGTCCGTCCGTCTTGCGAGTGGCGGGCATAATTTCCGCTGCATCACGCAGGTCTTGTAGGATTTGTCCCCATAGCTCAGCGGCGGTCGGTTGGCTTGGCTCAACGGATTGTGAGGTGATAGTGAGAGGAACACGACCGTACATGGAGGCCAGCTCGTAATAATAGAAAGCGCGTAGGAATTTCGCTTCTCCCTCTATCTGGTTCTTGTCGGATTCTGCCAGTTGGATATTTTCAATACCATCCAGCAAGGAGTTCGCACGGTTAATACCTTGGTAACGGTCTTTCCAGAATTGTTGGGTCATGTCTTGCTTGGAGTTCAGCAACATATCCAGAGATTGCATATGCAAGTCGTTTGGACCTCCGCCCCCTAGACAATCGTCGCTGGCCAGCATAGCGGCATAAAGGAAAGAGCACTCAGGTGTGGCGGACACTTGGTTCAAGTTCTGATAGATACCGGCTAACGCTTGTGTGGCATCCTCGGTCGTAGCGGGAAAGTTCTCGCTACTTTTTGTTACGTAATCCTCGGCATCCAGCGTACAAGAGGTGATTCCCCCCATGATCGAGGCCGCGATACCGATTAAATATATTGTTTTTTTCATCTTGATAATCAATTATTAGAATTTGACATTAACTCCTACCATATAGGTTCTCGCTTGGGGGTAGTTACCTACATCCACGCCCGTTACCCAGCTCTCTTTATCGTTGAGAGCGGTTCCGCACTCTGGATCCATTCCTTTATAACCTGTGAAGGTAAAGAGGTTTTGGGCGGAGACATACAAGCGAAGCTGCTGGAATTTGCAACTTTTCCATAGACGTTTGATGTCGTAGCCTAGGGTTACGTTTTGGATACGGAAATAGTCTGCGTCGTCCACGTAAATATCGGAAATGTTGATATGGTTCACGGTGTTACCGGGCAACAGGATCGGGTATCGGTTGGATGTTCCCTCGCCATGCCAGTAATTGTAGACGTTGCTGCTATAGTTATCGAACTGTCCGTTACCAAACTTACGATACGTGTGGGCAACCTGCATGCCGAACGCTCCGTAAGTGGAGATGTTCAAGTCAAAGCCTTTCCAGCTAAAATCTAGATTCAAGCCCATCGTGAGGTCTGGATGAGGATTACCGATCTCCGTCTTATCGCTGTCGTTGATCACACCATCGCCATTGACATCGACAAATTTCAAGTCACCCGGGGCTATCGAGGTGCCTTGCAGGGAGTTAGAGGCATCCCCACCGCAATTCTGGTCAAGATAGGCCTGTATATCCGCTTGATTTTGCATCACGCCATCGGTCTTATAGCCCCAGAAGTAACCGATAGGATGTCCTTCTTCCATACGGGCCATATAGGTGGTTCCCTCGGACAGAAGAGCGTTACCTCCATTTACGTAATGAGTACCGTTATTAACTTCTGTTACCTCATTCTTGTTATGCGCGAGGTTCAAGCCGATGCCATAGCTAAAGTCTGAGCCTACCTCATCCCTCCAATTTAAGGCAAGCTCGATACCCGTGTTCTTAACTGTACCGGCATTTGCGACCATGGAAGAGAAACCGTTGATTGAAGATACGGGTACGTCGATCAGCAAATCTTTTGTTTTCTTACTATACCAATCGAAGTTTGCGTTTAACCGGCCGTTCAAGAAGCGTGCGTCTAAACCTACGTTCGTCTGCTCCGATGTTTCCCATGTAATCTCGTTATTGGGTAACAAAGAGGGGTAAGCGCCTTGGGTTCCTCCGTTTTTATTATTATTGAAGGAATAAAGTCCTAAATCACCGAACGCGTATGTGGAGGCGTATTTGTACGCTCCAATATTCTCGTTACCATTTTGTCCCCAACTGGCGCGAACCTTCAAGAAATCCATCCAGTTTTTCGTGTTTTCCATCCAGCTCTCGTTACTCATCACCCAACCTGCGGAGAATGAGGGGAAGTAACCCCAGCGATGACCGCTGGAGAAATTGGAGGAACCATCGGCACGGACAATCGCGCTAAACATATAAGTTTCCTTGAGGTCGTAGTTGATACGGCCGAAATAGGATAGGATGGAGTGATCATCCACGGGATATCCTCCCACTATACCAGCGGTACGACCGGAGAAGTTGTTGAAGTAAGCATGCGAGAAATCTCCGAAGATGCTGGTCGTGGCGTGTCCTTCGATGGTTTCCGACATATTATTACCTTCTCTGGAATACTCTGTACCGACCAATACGTCGAAATGATTCTCCTTTACGTCGAAAGCATAGCTCAATGTATGTGTCATACCCCAATTCCAACCGATGGTCATATTCTCGTCCAGATAATCATCCGTATTCTGGTCGTTGTTATTATTTTTATAGATGCCGTTGTATGCTTTGTAGAGGCTGGAGTTCTGTTTGTAGTAGACTTGGCCTTTATACTTCAAATCCTTTAACGGCTGTATCTCTATATAACCGATGGCGCTAAGATTGTGGTTCCGGCTTTTATTATTGCCACTGGTGGTATTTAACAAGGTGTTCATCGGGTTATTGATGTATTGGTTGAGCCCGAGTAAACCCATTGATCCGGATCCTTGCACGATCAAGTCGTCGTAGTCGAATAACTCTCCTTGGCTATTGTATAATGGAACCAATGGATTGGCTCCCATCATGCTATAGATGCTGTTGGAGTATTGGTTACCGATTTGGATACCTTGGTTGGATGTGTGTTGGTAATATACGTTCTCACCGAATTTTATGATATCCAGATCCTTGTTTTTCCAAAGGATATGCTCGGAATTTAAACGAATGGTGAAGCGGCTGTAGTCGGATTTAACCGGACCACCGAAAATACCGTCTTGATACTGATAACCTACGCCAGTAGAGAACTTGGAGAGCTCTGAACCTCCGGTCACGTTCACGGAGTGAGATGTGGTTATTGCGTTCTTGTTGCGAAGTAACTCCAGCCAGTTCGTACCCGGGTTGGAACCGTTTTGATAGGATTCCAGTAAATCTGCGTCTAGGTATTGTGACCAATTGAAGGGCGATACGCCGGCGTTGAAGTTGATCTGGTCTTGAACGGCCATGTATTCTTTGGCGGTAAGCATATCCGGCATCTTTACTACATTCTGCCAACCGATGTTGCCGTCATAGGATACTTGCACTTTTCCTTCTTTACCTTGTTTTGTGGTAACCAAGATAACACCATTCGCCGCGCGGGCACCATAGATGGCGGAGGAAGCGGCATCCTTTAATACGTCGATACGCTCGATATCGGCAGGGTTCAAGGAATTGATATCGCCACCGGCCACACCATCAATAACATAGATAGGAGCCGTATCTCCATTCGTACCGGCACCACGGATGTTTACTTTAAATCCGTCACCCGGCTGACCGGAAGAAGCCACGATATTGACACCCGGGCTTTGATTCTGTAATGCGCTTAGTGGGCTGATCGTATTACGTTTAGCGACTTCATCGCCTTTTACCTCTACGGTCGCACCTGTCACCAACTTTTTCTTTTGTACACCATAACCTACTACCACTACCTCGTCCAAACTCTGTGAGTCCTCTTTCAAGGTGATCTGTAAGTCGGATGTTTGGGCGGTTACGGGAATCTCTTGGGTCATATAACCGATGTAGGAGATCTCTATGATAGAGCCGGGGGCGGCCTCTAAGCTGAACTTACCATCCAAATCGGTTATCACTCCGTTTGTCGTTCCCTTTACGATAACATTGGCACCGATGACTTCCATTCCTGTTGCGTCTTTCACGGTACCAGTGATTCTTTTTGTTTGTTGCATGACTTCCATCGAAGTACTAGGGGCGGCTAACATTTGTGGTATGCCACCTAGCTGGAAGGCCATACATGCGCCTAAAAACAGCGTCGTTTTCTTAATTGTTGAATTCATTATTTTTTACATTAAATCATATAAGGCTAAACTAAAATTCATTTACTCAATAGGGTCATTAGCGGTTAACTGCTAAAAACATTAGATTCTCGGTCCTTCCTCATAGGCAATTGTTTTTTGTTGTTAATATGTATTGTTAATTTCTGTCGCAAAATTACGTCGGATCCCAAGTGCGTTCAAATACTATTTTATCCAAGAATAATACTTTTTTGCCGGAGTGTATTTTTAACACATCGATGGGGTAGCCGTAGGCATGAAAGCCTTTGTGACTGGTCGCAAAGATAGATGTGTGAAGGAAAAGAGAAGGGGGGATTTTGTATAGAAATAGGGGGGGATATGTATTTATCCCTGTTAAAAAGGTCTCTTATACAATGATTTTTGTCTTTTTGTAGTTATCCCGGAACTCTTTGGGAGAGCAGTTTTTCTTTTTCTTAAAGATACGGTTGAAGTTCGAGAGGTTATTGAAGCCGCAGTCATAACAAATCTCCGCGATGGATCGTTGCGTGTCCACCAGCATGCGGGCGGCGTAACCGATACGGATATCGGTGGATATAGTCGGAGAGGGTCTTCCCGGTCCTCAACTTGAAGAAACGGCTGAAAGCGGAAGGGGCCATACCTACGAGTTCAGCCAGTAGGTTCAGGCGGATATCCTGTTGGTATCGCTCGTTGATGTAATTTTGTACTTTTTGGATACGACGACTCTCGGAATGTATATCCGTTATTTTAGCGAACGAGGAACTAGCCAATACTTTGTAGTCCTCTTCGATGGAAAGCTCATACAAGATGGTCAAGAAGTTGATGACCGCATAAAAACTTTGCTCCTCGGAAACCAGCTTTTCCAGTAAATGGTAAACCTTCAAGATGGAAGACATCGGGAAACTGATGCCGCATTGAGCTTTCTCCAACATTTTCCGGATACTGTTGAATTGGTTTTTCTCCAATATATTATTCCCGAAGAGATTGGGAGAGAACTGGATCGTGATCTCATGGATCAGAGGCGATTTACATGCGTTCTGCTCCCAGACATGCTCCAGTTCTTTCCCGGTTATCAATACTAACTCGTATTCTCCGATCACTTCCGCGGAATCACCGACCACACGCCTTACCCCCGGAGCGTGCTCAATGAAATTGAGCTCGTACTCCAAGTGGCAATGGATCGGATAGGTAAATTCTGTCTTACGTCGGTCTACGATGTAGAAGCAATCCTTTTCCGATAGTGGGGTTATTTCGTGGATAATGTCCATGTTTAGCTGACTGTTGATAGTTGACAATTGACAGTTAATGAACCTCGGTCAGCTCTATGACCTTGCTACGGGCATGAGCCGTAGAGAACACGTTCATTCCTATTTTCATCAAGAAATCTCCGCTGAAGGTACCTCCGTCGGTAACCAAGGTCGATTTCTGGCCCGGCATGAGGTTTATCTCTTGTACCTTATATTTCTTATTCGGGTCCAATCCTTGTAGCTTTACGGGGAAAGTCTTTTCTCCGAAGCGAGGGTGGATATCATAAGCGAATAGGACGGATTTGCTTTTTGCCTTATCCACGTACATCACGGATGAATGGTTGGTCTCGTAGGGGGAAACAAGACGGTAGAGATCGCCGTCGAGGATCGTGCCCTTTAGACGTTTGTAGTTGGCAACTGCTTCTTGGCAGTATTTCATCTCGTCTTCGTTCATTTCCTTCAAGCTGATATCGAAGCCCATCTTACACATCATGGCCACGTCGGTACGGAACTTGATGGAGGTATTCTTGTTCCAGCTAGTCACGTGGGCACACATTGCCTTTGCCGGGAAAAACTGGGAGAATCCCCATTGGATATACAAACGCTCGATCGGATCGGTGTTGTCGCTGCACCAGAATTCCGTGAAGTATTTCAATGCCTCGTAATCACAGCGGGCTCCACCTCCGGAACAAAGCATGATTGGTAGGTGAGGGTATTTTTCGGCTACCCGTTTGAATACGTTATAGACTCCTCGTACATGATCAATATATAATTGATTCTGTTTCTCCTTGAGGTAAGGAGAATAGACATTGGTAATCGGGCTGTTGCAATCCCATTTGAAGAAAGCCAGATCCGGATTCTCGATCATGATATTATCCACTACGCTGAATACGTAATCCTGTACTTTCGGGTTACTTAAGTCCAAGACAAGTTGATTGCGGTAGTAATAAGTCTCACGATTCGGTAGATGGATCGCCCAATCCGGGTGTTTCTCGAAAAGTTCGCTCTTGGGGTTTACCATCTCCGGCTCGATCCAGATACCGAATTTCACGCCGGCCTCTTTAGCGGTCTGCACCAGATGAGGAATGCCGTTCGGCAACTTATCGTGTGTAACCTCCCAATCGCCCAATCCGGCCTTATCGTTTTGACGAGGGTATTTATTAGCGAACCAACCATCATCCAGCAAAAACATATCTACACCTAGATGCTTGGCTTCTTTCATTAGTTCCTCCAATTTCTTCTCGTTGAAATTGAAACCGGTCGATTCCCAGTTGTTCAGTAGGGTAAGTCGATCGCCTTTACCATCCTTGATCTGGTAATTACGTGCCCAATCATGGATATCACGACTGGCTTTTCCGGTTCCTTGGTTACTCAACGTAAAGATAAACTCGGGGGTGACGAACCATTCGTTCGGCTTCAATTCATAGGCGGACGCATAGGGATTGATGCCGGAGATGACACGAAGGTTACCGGCGTTGTCCACCTCGAACGTAAAGCGGTAGTTTCCAGTCCAACCGATCGTTCCCATTAAAACATCTCCTGTATTCTCGCTGGCCGGGGCACCTAACCCAATCTCAAAAAACGGGTAAGCGTGCATGGCGGCACGGGAGCCTAGTTTCGTATCGATAATCTTTTTCCCGAATTTCAAGTCTTGGCTGCTCATCTGTACTTCCTTGGCCCAGTCACCGCTAAACTCGGTCAATACATAGCGAGGACTCTCGAAATAAAGCATATTGGAAGCGTATTGGGTAATCGTGACCGGTTTTTTCTCCATATGACGAATCTCGGTCCAAGCCTTGATGACGTTTTCTTTAGCGAAAGTTACATAATGCAATTTAGCCTCCACTGGGTATACGTCATCTTTCAGGGAGATGATTGTCTCCGTAACGTTATTGTCTAGTTTCTTGGATTCGCTGGAAACATACTTGAATATACTGGTCATGTTCCCATCGTTGTGCTGGATGGCGAAAGCCGGTTCGAAATAATCCTCCGCTCCTGAACAAGGATACACTTCCCATCCACGGGTTGATACGCTGCCATCCGTTCCGGCTTGGATATTCCATGAGAGGTTCTCAAATTCGGATTCGTTTACTAATTTATTTCCCAGATAAGTTTGGTAGAGCCGTCCGTTGGGGGCTACTTGTAAAATCAAGTCCGTCTCGTTGGTCGAGATTAAGATCATCTTTTGATCGGCGGCTTTTACGAATGGCAAACAAAAACACAAAAGGATAACTGTAAGTAATAGATTTTTCATGGTAAATTATTTGAATGTGTAAATAGTAGAGACGTAGCGTGCCACGCCTCTACTAGAATACATATTGTAATTAATTCTGCTCTTTCAGGATCACGTCGTGAGCGCCACCCTCAACGATACTTGTAGAGGAGACAAGCGTGATCTTGGCATGCTGCTGCAACTCTTGGATAGAGATGGAACCGCAGCTACACATCGTAGCGATCATCTTACCCAATGTTACGTTTAAATTATCTTTCAATTTTCCGGCATACGGTACATAGCTGTCCACGCCTTCCTCGAATTTCAAGGACTCGTTTCCACCCATGTCATAGCGCTGCCAGTTCTTCGCACGGTTAGATCCCTCACCCCAATACTCCTTCACGAAGTTGTTTCCGATTTTCATCTTCTTCGTAGGAGACTCGTCGAAGCGGGCGAAATAACGGCCCATCATCAGGAAGTCGGCACCCATAGCCAACGCTAATACCATATGGTAATCGTGTACCAAGCCACCATCGCTACAGATAGGGATATAAACGCCGTGTCTCTTGAAATACTCGTCACGAGCTTTCGCTACGTCGATCAAGGCGGTAGCCTGTCCGCGACCGATACCTTTCTGCTCACGGGTGATACAGATGGAACCACCACCGATACCTACCTTGATGAAATCCGCTCCGGCGTCAGCCAAGTAGTTGAAACCATCTTGGTCAACCACGTTTCCGGCACCAACCAGTACCTTGTCTCCGTAGGTATCCTTGATCCAGTGCAAGGTCTCGTACTGCCATTCGGAATAGCCGTCGGAAGAGTCGATACACAATACGTCAACGCCAGCCTCTACCAATGCCGGAACACGTTCCTTATAGTCGCGGGTGTTGATACCGGCACCTACTAATAATTTCTTATCTCCGCCGGATAACTCTTTCGGATTCTCACGGTGGCTATCGTAGTCCTTGCGGAATACGAAGTATTGAAGCTTCTGATCCTTGTCGATGATTGGCAATGTATTCAACTTATGATCCCAGATAATCTGGTTCGCCTCTTTCAAGGTCATGCCTAGCTCGCCAACGATTAGTTTAGCGAACGGGGTCATGAAATCTTTCACCTTCATGTCGATCGGGTCTTTGCCTTCACGGTAATCGCGACTGGTTACCATACCTAGCAATTTGCCGTTAGGCGTACCGTCATCTGTCACACCAATCGTAGAATGTTCTGTCCGGCGGACTAGCTCAAGCACGTCGGCCAAGGTATTCTCGGGCGTAAGGTTAGAGTCGCTGATAACGAATCCGGCCTTGAATTTCTTTACTTTGCGAACCATATCCGCTTGGCTCTCGATCGGTTGCGAGCCGAAGATGAAGGAAAGTCCTCCGTTGCGAGCCAACTCGATTGCCAGTTTAGGGCCGGAAACCGATTGCATGATCGCGGAAACGAAAGGAATATTTAATTCAATAGCGGATTTCTCGCCAGACTTGAATTTCACAAGCGGCGTTTTCAATGAAACGTTTGCGGGAATACATTCTTTGGTGGTTAAACCGGGAATAAGTAAATACTCACCAAATGTTCTCGATACATCGTTTAAGTAGATTGCCATAAGATTTTATATTTACAGGATGAGTTTTTTTAATTGCGCAAAAGTAGCGATTTCTGTTCATATATGAATCACATGTTTACATGAAATGTTCGAAATATGCGTCACGCAACATTTATAGTTATGGATTTGTTATTAATGTAGATTTAAAAAGGAGGAAAATATGAGAGTTGTAGTTGATAAGGCTCAATCCAGAGGGTATGCGAATCACGGTTGGTTGAAAACACATCACACGTTTAGTTTTGCTAATTATTACAATCCGGAAAGGGTTCATTTCGGGATGCTACGTGTATTGAATGATGATTCCGTGGCGCCGGGTGAGGGATTCGATATGCATCCACATAAGAATATGGAGGTTATCTCCATCCCGTTAAAGGGATATTTACGCCATGGGGATAGCATAAAGAATAGCGAGGTGATTACGCCGGGAGATATTCAGGTGATGAGCGCCGGTACCGGTATCGTGCATAGTGAGTTCAACGACAGCGGTAATGAACAATTGGAGTTCTTGCAAATATGGGTATTTCCCCGTGAGGAGAATACCAAGCCTCATTATGCCAGTTATGACGTGCGTCCGGTTACTTCGGAAAAGAATAAGTTGTCCTTGATCATCGCTCCGGATGGTAGCGCTCCTGCGTCGATCAACCAAGACGCTTGGTTCTCTTTAGGAAACCTAGATGCCGGTCAAGTAAAGGAGTATAAGCTACATAGTGAAAATAATGGGGTTTATTTATTCGTGATCGACGGAGAGGTGGAGGTAAGTAATACGATCCTGTCTAAGCGTGACGGGGCCGGATTCTGGGAAACCAATAGCATTACGATAGAAGTCTTGAAGCACGCTAAAGTTCTTTTGATAGAAGTTCCGATGATGAAATAAATGTTGATAGGTTAGTGCTGGCGGGTATCTTAATAGTTGATGTAACAAAGCTATTAGGGTACCCGCTCTTTCCTTTTAATGTTTTATCGGTTTATCCGTGAAGTAATCGATCATCTGTAAGATCGCCCGGCTACAAGCTGGACAGAATGGAGCGTAATCACGCATCATACAGTGATCCATCGGGCGATAAATGCCTTTAGCGATGTAACCGCCTCCCTCGAATACGCCTGCCTTATCCTTATGGGCGTCATCTAATGGGGTAGGTATCGGTGTATTAGTCGGTAGAAGATCTTTCCATTTAGCATCGAAGTTAACCAAGGTCGTGATGTTCGGTTCCCAAGGCTCGTACTTCAAATTATAAAAATCTTGATAAGCGACCTCGGAACTGAAGTATTCATCGGCTAGGCCGGCGAAACTATGTCCGAACTCGTGAACGAATACGACCGGGGTACGTGGGTTATCGGCGGTTCCCATGGCATAAAAATTATACATACCGCCACCACCGTAAGCGTCCGTGTTTACCAAGATGAAGATTGCGTCGCAAGGAGCGTTCCATACGGCGTCACGTATAGACTTCATATCCGGGGTGGTTAAATAGCGATCTACCCCAAACGTATAATAACCGGAATTCAATGCGGTATTCTTGAATATACCTTTACCGGATACATCTGTTCCCGATTCTTCCGAAACGGCATCTACCGCCCAGACATTGAAATCTTCCCGGCGAGTGTCATAAGGCGGGGTCTTAAACAATGCCTCCGTAAAACGTTTGGCATCAGCTACAAATTTCTCTTGCTCGTCCGCCGTATAACCTTCCGCTAAGAATACGAGGTCTACTTTCCCGGAGGAATCCCCGTTATATTGGATTTTTGTGATCCGGTTTTCCTTGAGTTTCCCCCGGTCAATAAAAATACTGGCCGGATCAATCTCTTGTTTCAATAAAGGATGGAACTGCATGTCGGCCTTGTCTCTTGCCGTAATCTCAATGATGACAGGAGCTTTCGGATAGGGGATAGAGATGCTATTTGTCCAAGATTGTGTCTCGGTCTTCGCTTGCTCTGTACTTCTCCATTCTTCGAATAACGTATTGAATCCTCGTGAGTAGATCAACTCTTTACCGGCTTTATCATATACATTAATATAATACCCTCCATAACCAAACGGATCGATCAAGTTTTTGACCGGCCTTGCCCAGACAGGTTCTTCCCGGAGTTGTTGTATGGCGGCGGCTTGGAAATCCCAATTTCCACTCAATGCGAAATCAATCCGGAGACTTTTCTTCGTGAAGTGTTTTTCAAAATTAGTTTGCGCCAGACAAGTGAAACTGTAAAGAATGGCGAATAATAATAAGGTTATTCTTGCTCTCATAGATCTATAATATTTATCATGTGTCAACTTTATGACGCAAATGTATATTATTTTTTTTTAGATTTGCCACGATTAGTGTATTATACTCGTTTATAAATAAATTAGACCTATGTTTAGAGAGATCAGACGAAAAGACCGGATTTTGGATAATGAGTTGGCAATTCGTTTATTGGAGGAGGCGGAATATGGTTTTTTGGCCATGTCGGGGATAAATGGGTATGGGTATGGAATCCCGATCAATTATGTAAAGGAAGGGGATTCTATTTATTTCCATTGCGCTCCGGAAGGGTATAAGCTGGAATGTCTACGAGAAAACCCGAAAGTGAGTTTCACGGTAGTTGGCGCTACACAAATCGTTCCGGGAAAATTCACGACAGGTTACGAGAGCACTATCGCTTTTGGAGAGATGCATTTGGATTTGCCGGAAGAAGAGCGTCGGTATGCCTTGCGGCTACTCGTGAATAAATATTCATCGGCGTTTAAGGAGATCGGCGAAAAGTATATTGAGAAATCTTTTTACCGGACTAATATCTTACGTCTAGATATCTCGCATATCTCGGGAAAGTGTAAACGATTGTCTCAATAGTATAAAAAAGGGGGCCTAGCCCCCTTTCTTGCAATATATCAATGATGGCTTAAATAATTAGAGACTCCTGCGTTTGTCGCTTTCATGGCGTCTTTTCCTTTGGACCAATTTGCCGGGCAAACCTCGCCATATTCTTCGAAGTGCTGTAAGGCGTCGACCATACGGAGAGCCTCGTCTACGTTACGGCCTAATGGTAAATCGTTGATTACATAATGACGGATCAAGCCCTCTTTGTCAATCAGGAACAGACCCCGGTAAGCGACCGGATTTCCTCTGGAGATAAGTTCTCCACTTTCGTTCGTAATATAATCAGCGGCCAATACGCCAAAGTTTTCAGAGATGGTTTTGGAAAAATCGGATACGAGTGGATAAGTCACCCCATGGATACCTCCTTTATTCTTATCTTGGTTTAACCATGCGAAATGAGAAAATTGAGAATCGACGGAGCAACCAACCACCGCTACGTTACGTCTTTCGAATTCCTGTAACTTTTGTTGGAAGGCATGTAATTCTGTCGGGCAAACGAATGTAAAGTCCATCGGATAGAAAAACATGACTACATACTTCTTGCCTACATATTGTTCCAAAGAGAAATCCTCGATGATCTCATTGCCATTCACTACTGCCGGAGCGTGGAATTCCGGTGCCTTTTTACCTATTAATGCTTTCATATTATAATTAATTTGTTTGTTAAGTAACAAGCGTAAGTGAAGGTTTGTTGTTGCTTTTTAGTAAAGAGACTGATTTTCTTGTGAAATAGACCTAAAGTTTATGCTTTAAAATTTCTCTGATTTTCAAAGATTTTATTTCTTTGTAACTTATTGATGTTAATAAAGAAAGTATATGGAGGTTTCCGAGGTAAAACAGCGTTTGCTGACAGATTTTTTTACATATTATCCCATGGGAGGTGCTCTGTATGATAAAAACGGTGCGCTAATTGATATAAATAAGTCCTTAAACGAGAAATTTCCTTTTACGAATGAAGCGGACTTCTTATTAAATAATCTTTTTCGTACAGATTTGTTGACCGATCTTCAAAAACAATATCTGCGTGGGGGAAGCGTGGTTTCCGGTTCTTTGCCTGTACCGTATTCTATCATCCCCTCAATGAATGAGAATAGAGAGATTCTTGGATATACCTTATTATTAACGGGTAATCCGGCGGTCGGGCAGGAGGCAGCCGGTTATGACCGGGAATTGAAGGAATTGACGGACATGTCGCAAAAGATGGCGGAAGCGGTTCCAGATACGATCCTTTTGGTAAACAAGCAACTGGTTGTAGAGAGGATTATCGCTTATGCTGTGGAGACTTGTATAACGCCGGAGTCGATCAATCGGCGTATCGATGATCTTCCGGGTTTCATTTATCCGGATGAAACTAAGCGTCGTGTGGCCGCGATCGTGCAAAGTTGCTTGAATAAGTCGGAGATCATGAATTTAGATTTATCGATTCCGGGACATAACGCTCCGATCGTTTATTTTAAACTACGGTTGGTACCGGTACATGACCGGTATGTGATTATTTATATACGGAATGTATCGGAGCTCGTTGAGCAGGAGAAAGCGAATGAGGCGTTAAGCAGTAAGTTGTCCGAAAGCCGGATGATGATGGAGCTTGCTTTGCAGAATAGCAAGATTACGACTTATTCTTTTAATTTCAGCCGGTTTAAGTCTTGCGATAAAGTACATTGTAACCGTTGTTTCCAGTTTTATGGCACGACCAATAGTTTATTGAAACGTAATCAGTTCATCTGTCAGGCTTTGCCGCAACTTCGTCACCCGGACGATTCTGGCGACTTTTTCTATCTATTCAATACGATCCGTACGAATAAATTGGATGAATATAAAATAGATTTTCGTCTAAAGAACGATGATAACACCTATCGGATCTATGAGGTGATCGGTAAGACGCATGAGAAGGATGAGAATGGTTTTCCGAATTTGATTGTTGGCTGTATGATCGATGATCAAGAACGATTGGAGTTTGAGGAAGACTTGATCCGTGCCAAGGAAAAAGCGGAAGAGGCGGATATGCTAAAGTCAACTTTCTTAGCGAATATGACCCATGAGATCCGTACACCATTGAACGCTATTGTCGGCTTCTCTGATTTGTTAGGAGTGGAGGAGGATTTGGAATTGCGTCAAAATTATATTAGCTTGATCAAGATGAACAATGATTTACTTTTAAGTATAGTAAATGATGTTTTGGATATTTCCAGAATCGAGTCTGATATGATGACGTTTACTTATATGGATATTTATTTACCCTCCTTTATGAAAGATATATATAACTCCATACAATTACGTAAGCCGGAAGGGGTGGAAATAACCTTGGATGCATGTTCCGATATTATATTTAATATAGATCGGAATCGATTATGGCAAATTTGCATGAATTTATTGACGAATGCGGTTAAGCATACCAAGAAAGGTAGTATCTGGTTTGGATATACGCTTGAGGCTGAGGGGAAAATGGTTAAGTTTTATGTCTCGGATACAGGCTGTGGCATTCCCAAGGATGAATTGGATAATATCTTTGCTCGGTTCGTGCAATTAAGCGATTTTGAGCAAGGAGTCGGATTGGGATTAGCAATTTGTAAAGGTCTAGTATTAAAAATGGGCGGTAATATTTCTGTGATGTCCAAAGAAGGATTTGGTTCTACATTTATTTTCACTTTACCTATGAAAAGACCCAATAGTTGGAAAAACTAGTGAACAAAACTCTTTGAAATTCGGTTGTCTACATAAGAGATGATTTAGGTTGTAGTCAATTTCCATAATAAGCATTAACTTATATATGCTTTTGGTTTATGTTTTGCCATAAGAAATTCTGGACTTATGGCCTAATCTTTTTGTATCATACCTGTAATCAAAGATTTTATATGACGAAAATAGAAATAAAGAATTTATCTATTCTTTTCGGCCCGGAGAAAATGCGTGCGAAAAGAATGCTAGTAGCGGGAAAAAGTAAACAAAACATTTTGAAAGAAACGGGTTGTACGGTAGCTGTACGTAATGCGAACCTAAAGATTGAGGAAGGGGAGTTATTTGTGATAATGGGACTTTCCGGAAGTGGAAAATCTACGCTGTTACGTTGTATTAACCGATTGAACGAACCCTCTTTGGGAGAAGTCTTTATCAACGGAAAAAACATAACGACTTCCTCGGATAAAGAATTATTGGATATACGGCGTAAGGAAATGGCTATGGTTTTCCAGCATTTTGGATTGCTGCCCCATCGCACGGTATTGAGTAATATCGCTTTTGGCTTGGAGTTACAAGGGGTTCCTAAAAAAGAAAGAGACCAGAAAGCTGTGGAAAGTGTAGCCCTAGTAGGGTTAAAAGGATACGAGAACCAGAAGGTTAGCGAGTTGTCTGGAGGTATGCAGCAACGTGTCGGATTGGCCCGTGCGATCTCGAATGATCCCGAGGTGCTCTTGATGGATGAGGCTTTTTCTGCCTTAGATCCATTGATCCGTGTACAGATGCAGGATGAGCTATTGAAACTACAAGAGAAGATGCAAAAAACGATCATCTTTATTACGCATGATCTTGACGAGGCGATTAAGTTGGGGGATCGTATCGCCATTATGAAAGACGGGGAGGTCGTGCAAGTAGGTACCCCTGAGGAGATCTTGACAGATCCGGCCAATCATTATGTCTCTAGATTTACGGAAAATGTAGATCGTGGACGTATCGTTACGGCCTCATCGATTATGATAACCCAGCCGGTTGTCGCTCGTATCCGTAAAGATGGCCCGGAGACCGTGTTGAGGAAAATGAAAGAGAAAAACTTATATGTATTGCCGGTCGTGGATGGGAATAGGCAATTTCTGGGCGAGGTTCGTTTGAAAGATGTCTTGGCTCTTCGGAAAGCGGGGAATCATGATCTCTCATCGATTGTGATGAAAGAGGTGCCTTCGGTTCTGGAAAACACGACGGTTGAGGATATGCTTCCTTTGTTACCGGAGATCCGGCAGGCCTTACCGGTCGTTAATGAGGCCAACCAATTGGCTGGCTTGGTTTCTACTTCATCGATTATAATCGAGATGACGGGGAAGGATAAAGAGGAAATAGATCAAATTGTTCAAAATGCGATAGAATTATGATAAATATAGGAAAATATATAGAGATTGCCATTAATTGGCTGACTGAGCATTTCGCTCGTTTTTTTGATGTGATAAATGATGGGGTCGGAGGATTTATCGATGCTTTTCAAGATGGGCTGACTTGGATTCCGTTTTATGTGATGATTTTGGGCTTGGCATTGTTGGCTTGGTTCAAGGCAGGAAAAGGAGTCGGCGTGTTCACGGCATTGGGTCTATTGTTAATTTACGGAATGGGTTTCTGGGTGGAAACGATGCAGACTTTGGCCTTGGTACTGTCTTCTACCATCATCGCCTTGATGATCGGAGTTCCGTTGGGAATTTGGACCGCACGCAGTGATCGGGCGGATAAGATCATCCATCCGGTCTTGGATTTGATGCAAACGATGCCGGCTTTCGTCTACTTGATACCAGCCGTTTTGTTTTTTGGTTTGGGACCGGTACCCGGCGCTTTCGCAACGGTGATTTTCGCCATGCCTCCGGTTGTACGGCTGACCGATCTGGGAATCCGTCAAGTCCCGGCCGATATTGTGGAGGCTACCCGCTCATTTGGCGCTACTTCCTCTCAGTTGCTTTATAAGGTGCAATTGCCATTGGCTTTGCCTACGATCATGACGGGAGTGAATCAAACGATCATGCTTTCACTTTCTATGGTAGTTATAGCGGCCATGATCTCGGCAGGAGGATTGGGTGAGATTGTCTTGCGAGGAATTACCCAAATGAAAATAGGTTTAGGTTTCGAAGGAGGTATAGCGGTCGTTATCTTGGCCATTATCTTGGACCGTATTACGCAGGGCTGGGCGAAAGGTAAAGTGAATAAACAAAAGAAATAAGAAACATAGAAAAGAAAGAAATAGATATATGAGACGATTTACGATTATTATTGGATGCTGTATGCTTTTGGTGACCTTGCAATTTATTTTCAGTTGTGTGGATAGCAAGGATCGAAAGAAAATATCGATAGCGTACGCTAATTGGGCGGAGGGCATCGCTATGACCAACTTAGCCAAAGTGATATTAGAGGATCAAGGATATCGGGTAACATTAAAAAATGCGGATATCGCCCCGATCTTTACTTCTGTCGCTTCGGGAAAAGCGGATGTGTTCATGGATGCATGGTTACCGGTGACCCATGCGGATTATATGGAACAATACGGTGACCGGCTTGAGACACTCGGAACGGTTTATGAGCATGCGAAATTGGGCTTGGTAGTTCCGGAGTACGTTACCATTCGTTCCATCGAGGATTTGAATGCCCATAAAGATCAGTTTAAAGGTGAGATTATAGGGATCGATGCCGGCGCCGGTTTGATGAACTCGGCGGATAAGGCGGTTCAAGATTATTCTTTGGATTTTGATTTGAAATCTTCCAGTGGGGCTACGATGGTCGCTTTCTTGAAAAAATCGATTGATGCGAACGAATGGATCGTGGTTACCGGATGGACCCCTCATTGGATGTTCTCACGTTATCCGTTAAAATTCTTGGAAGACTCGAAAGAGGAATTTGGAGACTCGGAGCATATCGAGGTTATCGCTACGAAAGGATTCTCTGAGAAAGATCCATATGCAGCCTCTTTTTTCAAGAACTTTAAGTTAACCGATGAACAACTGAGCGAATTGATGTATTATATGGAAGACGGGACACGTACGGAATCGCGATCAGCCCGTGCTTGGCTTGAAAAACATCCCGAGATAATCAAATTATTCTTACCTTCGCAGGAGAATCAATTGAATGGGAGCCATGAGACAAATTAAGGGAGTCATATGTATTTTAATAAGTATCGTTATGTGTTGGTCTGCTTCAGCCGCAAACAATAAACGTTATGTGAATATCGTATTTATCGGGAATAGTATCACGTTTGGCGCCGGGTTACCGAAGCCTGTCCATGATGCGCCTCCTGTAAAGGCTGCGTTGTTTTTAAGCAAGTGCCCGGAAGTGGCTTCGGTCAAGTATTCCAATAGAGGACAGAGCGGCTGCACTACCGTTGATTATTTGCCGGATACGAATACGCTTTTCCCGTGGGCCGTACGTGCTGCCGATAAATTTAAGGATGAGACTTGGGCGGATTTGGTGTTCTCTATTATGCTGGGGACGAACGATAGCGCGATAGAAGGCACGAACGGCTGCCCGGTAGCGCCCGAGCGGTATTATGAGAACATGAAGACAATTATCAATCGCTTATTAGCTTTATACCCGAATTGCCGTATTGTGGTACATCGTCCTTTATGGTATAGCCCGAATACGTATAATGGAGCTAAATATTTGGAAGAAGGCTTGCGAAGGCTCCAAGATTATTATCCGCAAATACAACGATTAGTCGATTATTATGCGTCTCATTTTCCCGGACAAGTCTTTCTGGGAGATACGAAAGGATTTGATTACTTTAAGGAAAAACATTTAACGGATTTCCAAGCGGAGAAGGGCAACGCCGGAGTGTTCTATCTTCATCCGAATGAGAAAGGAGCGGTCCGGTTAGGCGAATTGTGGAGTGAGGCGATTCGTCAGGCTTTAGGGCTTTGACCTCTATAAAAAAGCCATGCCATCCCAAGAAGACGACATGGCTTTTTAGGTCCATTTATAGGTATGACAAGCAAGTATTCGTTTATCTTTTTCCTAATCGATGATCCATTAATACGGCATGATGTTCTCCGTATAATTTAAGTTTCTCGACAATATTTTTCGCTGTAGCCTCTTCCTCTACCTGCTCTCGGACGAAGCCCCATAGGAAATCTTGTGTCGCCTTGTCTTTCTCTTCGGAAGCGATATCGACAATCTTGTCGATTGATCCGGATACATGCACCTCATGCTCGTAGATATGCTGGAAAATCTCCAACGGCTCTCCCCATGCTGTAGGAACGGAATTAACTACTCCGATCGTCACTTGTCCGCCACGCTTGATTGAGTAATCGATCATTTTATAGGCATGTTCAAGTTCCTCTTGCGATTGTTTTAACGTCCAATGCGCAAAACCATCCAGCCCTATCTGAGTGAAATGTACCGACATGGATAAATATAGGTTGGATGACCACATCTCCATGTTGATTTGCTCGTTTAGAGCATCTGATAATTTTCTGCTTAAAATCATAATGGCTTATTCTATTTTATGTTGTTTATAAATAGAACAAGCCATTATCGGTTTTGTTGAGTTTTTACGAAGGAAAGTGTATCGAGGTTATTTGATCTCGATTACTTTCTCGGCCATTTTAGCCTCTTCCTCAGTTCTTTTCGGTATGCTGATACTCAAGACGCCGTTCTCAACCTTCGCCTCAATCTTGTCTTTCTCTACATTGTCAGGCAAAACCATGGTTTGTTGGAACTTGCTATAAGAGAATTCGCGTCTCAGATAGCGTCCGTCTTTCTTATCCTCATTCTTTTCTTCTTTTTTCTCCATAGATACGACCAAGTTGTTGTTCTCATCGATCTTGATGTTGAAATCATTCTTCGTCATACCGGGAGCGGCTACCTCAACTCGATAATCCTTATCGGATTCTATCACGTTGATGGCTGGAGCTGTAGAGTTTGCTTTTATCATCCAGTCGTTGTCAAATAAATCATTGAATACATACGGTAACCAATTTTGACTTCTTCTCATCGGTGTCATAATACAGTCCTCCAATTATTAGTTAAACATTCTATTTACTATTCTTATTTCTGAACTCGTCCTTTTTAATCTCGAATTCGCTATAGATACTTCAAATGGCATGCCAATCTGATAATGTGTGTGTTAATGCGGATAAAAGAGATTGAATAAGGTTTAACCCACGCATGGGGAACTTATGATTCGGGGGATGCGGGTGCAGGGAATAATATCTTTTAGAAACTGGAATAAAATACAATGAAACGGAAATCTGTAATATTGGCATAATATACGTTATTTTGGCACGATAGAATGACGGGTTGGATAATAACTTTTATCTTTAGACGTTTTTAATAGTAAATCGGTTCGTATATGAGAAAAAAGATAGAGCTGTTTGGACTGCGAATGAAAGCTGCGGTACAGAGCCATCCGGTAGAGGTGTCGCTTTCGGTTTTGGTCTGTGCGATGGGATGTTATGATTATGAAAGCGAGGGTAGTTTTTTCGACATGGTACTACAGTATATGCCAGTTGTTTTCTTGTTTGTTTATACCTTGAACAGGTGTTGCGCGAGGATGAGGAGACGTTTGTTGTATTATTTCTCGGCGTTGTTATGGATTCCTTTTTTAATGATGCCGGTAGAGCGATCTTTCTCTTCTACGCATCTGGTTTCGTTGATCATTGTGATACTCGTTTATTTGGGAAGTGGATGGATGAAAGATAACAAGCGCTTTGTGGAAAATACGCTTTTCTTTGTCCGGTCGCTTTTATATGCGGGCGGGCTTTCGGTGGTTATTTATCTGTTATCCGGATCGATCTATAAGTCAATCCAATATATTTTCGAGATCTGGCAAGATGAGGCAGAAAGAATAATCGCTTATACGGCCTTTGTCGTTTTTAGCATCATTTTCCCACTATTGTTCTTGATGTTTAATGAACGAAGGGAGCGATCTTGGCTTCCTTTCAAGAGCAAGCTATTTGATGTTTTGCTAAACTATGTGCTTTCTCCGGCATTGCTTATTTATGCGGTGATCTTGTATCTGTATTTTATTAAGATCGCTGTCCTGTGGTCATTGCCTAAGGGAGCGGTTGCTTCTATAGTGGTAAGTTTTACTGCCGCTGCGTTTATATTAAAAGGATGTCAGGTATTTCTTACCCGGAGGTATTACGATTGGTTTTATGATCATGCCAGCCTTGCCGTGTTTCCGGCGTTGGTGATGTTTTGGATAGGCACGCTTTATCGGATTCGTGAGTATGGGTTTACCGAACCAAGGGTTTATTTAGTTGTCGTGGGGTTGATATTGACCGGGGCTGCCGTTTTATTTTCCGTCAAACGTTGGGCATCTTATTTATACGTAGCCTGTTGGGCGATCCTTTTGCTGGCGAGCGTAACTTATATCCCGGGGATGACGGCCAAAAATATTGAACATATCTCCCAAATGTCTCGAAAAGATGATCCGATAAAGAAGTCTTGGGAGGTGGAGTATATTCATATTTCCTCGGATAAGCCGGTTGATATCCGGGGATATAATACAATGGCGAGCTTACGGAGTTATAAAATGAGCGATGCTGCTCGGTTAGTGGCGGAGAATGATACGATTGCGGTTTTCGATGAAGAGGATGTCTTGGTCTATCAAAAATCCTATGATGGTTTTTTGGACGGGCAATTGCGGAAAGTCGGGCTTTCGCAGCTGGCTCCTATCCCAGAGTCCGTCTATCCCGATCTTCTCCGGATCGATCTGGATTCATCCGCCATTATTTTGGAGGCGATAGACTTGCGGAGAGATTCCGCCAATCATATTAACTATATCATAGGATCATGTTATCTAAAACAGTAAAATTGTATGTCTAGAAGTAAGGAATTGATTTTATTGGCCCAACGTATCCGGGCCTTGTCTCAGACGGGGTTGGTTTATTCATTAAGCGAGTACGATACGGAACGTTATGAAGAGTTGAGCCGCCTAAGTGATGAAATAACGGCTCTGGCTACCGGATTGAAGCCCGATGATGTGGCGAGTGGTTACCGCCCGGCCCAAGAGTATGTAACCCCGAAAGTCGATATCCGTGCGGTTGTCTTTAACGAGAAAGACGAGATTTTGCTGGTCCGTGAGAAAATGGACGGATGTTGGTCGTTGCCCGGCGGATGGAGCGATGTGGGGTATTCCCCGAAAGAGGTAGCGGCGAAAGAGGTGAAAGAGGAGACGGGCTTGGATGTGCTTCCGGTCCGCTTGCTGGCCGTGATGGATATGAGCAAGCATCCGCATCCCGCTATACCTTATTATGTATATAAGTTTTTTATCCTTTGCGAGTTGAAGGGCGGGTCGTTTACCGAGACCTTCGATATCTTGGGGAAAGGCTTCTTTCGATTGGAGGAGTTGCCCCCGTTGTCCTTGGAGCGTGTGCTGCCGGAGCAGATCCAACGGATGTATGCCTATTATAAGCATCCGGGCGAAGATGTTTATCTGGATTAAGGATACTTTTGTACCTTCGCGACTTCATTTTAAAAACAATGTTATGAAAAGATATTGTCAGACCTTGGATCTGAAAGAGGATGAGCAGTTGATAAAAGAGTATTGCTATTGGCATTCGCCGGAACATATCTGGCCGGAGATACCGGAAGGAATCCGTGCGGTAGGGATCTTGAATATGGAGATTTACCGTTTGGGAACCCGGTTGTTCATGATCGTGGAGACGCCGGATGATTTTGATTGGGATGCGGCGTTCGCCCGTTTGGCGACGATGGATAAGCAAGCGGAATGGGAGGACTTCGTGGCGAGGTATCAGAAAGCCGCTCCGGGAAGCTCCTCGTCGGAGAAATGGCAGTTAATGGAATGTATGTTTAAATTGCCGGGTGCGAGTAAATAGACGGAAGGATGGAAAAACAAAAGAAACAGTCGCTGGTGGCCGCCCCGGGAGGGAAATCTTATTTGGTCCCGTTTGTCTTGATCACGAGTTTGTTCTTGCTTTGGGGATTCGCCCACGGACTCTTGGATGTGCTGAACAAGCATTTTCAAGGAGTCTTCACGATGACCAAGGCAGAGAGCGGTTTGGTGCAATTCTCTACGTATATCGCTTATTTCTTGATGGCGTTGCCGGCGGGAGCGTTCATGAAACGTTACGGATATAGGAAAGGGATTATCATGGGTTTGCTATTGTTCGCTATCGGTGCTTTCGGGTTTATCCCGGCGGCTTTTTTGCATTCGGCTACGCCTTTCCTGATCGCCTTGTTTGTGATCGCTTGCGGGCTTTGTATCTTGGAGACGGCGGCGAATCCTTATTCTACGATATTGGGGCCGTCCGCTTCCGCTGCGCAACGGCTGAACTTATCCCAGTCTTTTAATGGATTAGGTTGGATATTGGGGCCATTGGTAGGTGGTTTGTTGATATTCGGGGCATCGGAGGGAGATTCGATGGCGTTGACTAAACCTTATATCTTGGTAGGTGGTATCGTCTTGTTCGTAGCGTTGCTTTTCTTTTTCACGAAGTTGCCGGAGATTAAGCCGGAAGAAGAGGAGGAGGTGACCGCTATTGTCGAGGAGAAACCCGCTGCCTCCATATGGAAACGTAGGCAGTTTGTACGTTCCGTGGTCGCCCAATTCTGTTATTGCGCCGCGCAGACGGGAATCTTCGGGTTCTTTATTAATTACGTGACGGAGATGGACCCGGGTATCAGTAATTTGCGAGCGTCTCGTATTTTGGCATTCGGTGGAATGGCCTTGTTTATGATCGGGCGTTTGAGCGGTAGTTTTACGATGAAGTGGTTGGCTCCGGGCCGCTTGCTGACTTGGTATTCTTTGTTGAGTGCCGTTTGTATGGCTTTGGTGGTGGCTTCCGTAGGTACGCTTTCGCTATACGCTCTTTATTTATCCTTTTTCTTCATGTCCATCATGTTCCCTACGATTTTCGCCTTGGGGCTGGAAGGTATGGGCGTTTATACCAAGAAAGCCTCTTCTTATATCGTGATGGGAGTCGCCGGCGGCGCTTTCAGTCCGATGCTGATGGGATATATCGGCGAGGAGAATATGGCGCTGGGTTTCATCGTCCCGTTGATCGCTTTCTTGTATATCTTGTATTTCGCTATCAAATGTAATCGATAAATTTGGAATGCTGTTTTTTACTTATGGAATCCGGATAATAAACCAGTATGGCTTGTGTATGAAGGCTTGGGTTTCATGGGATAAATGTTACGCTCAAGTAATATCTGCTTATCTATATCGTTTTCATTTTAAATAAAATAAAAGAGAGTGGATATGAATAAAGGTTTGTTTTTGTGTGGGCTATTTATAGCTCTATTTCTGGCTGGTTGTGGGGATGATGAGGTTAAAATCGCTAATCAGATGACTTTATATTCAAGGCCGGATACGATTCATCTGGGGGGTGACTTAGGGATGGATTCCATATTGGTGAAGGGCTTCACGGCTTGTGAGGCGTATGATGCGAAATGGGGAACATTGCCCGGGGATGTTGCGCGAGAGTTTGATATGAATGCCTCTTATCTCTATTTCTCGTATGAGGCAAGGGTGGTTTTATTGGAAGATAGCATTTATGACATAGGTATAGGACACTTTTGGGATGAGAAAGCTGGATTCTCGGAGGATTTGAGTTCGTATGGCTTCGTTATCAGTACGTTTGGCGTGCAAAAGGATAAGAAGCAAGTGCTGGCGTGTACCTATTTAATATATGTAGAGAAGAACTCAGATGGAGAGAAGATCGATCGCTGGCTTCCTGTACGACCGGAGGAGTTGCGGTGGCGTTATCTCCGAATAGAAGACTTTGATCAATTAAAAAATGTAGAATGATATGAGACATTTAATAGTTGTATGTCTAGCTTTTATGATGGGCCTTAATGTGGCTTGCTCACGGGTGGAAGATCTCGGTAAGGATGATTTGCATTCTGAACCGACGATAGAGATCGTAAGTGGTGATACCTTGGATATTGTAGGGTTCACTCTTGCGCATGAGCTGGCTACTAGTGAAGGGCGTTTGCCTTATAACGTAGGGGATGAGTTTGGTTATACGGGTTCTTACACCTATAAGTCCTATGTGGTAAGGACGGAATATACGTATCAGGATGATGGAAATAGTATTTGGGTTTGGGAGGATACATTGAGTTCAATAATAGGTTTTTATCCTTATCTTAGATCTGAGGTATATGATCTTGCGGATGTTCAGTTCCATATCCGGTCGTGCGCTCAAGGGGGATCGGTCTCTGTCGGGGAAAGGACAGATATGTATGATACGGCTCTCCTCCATATCATTCGTTCCGCGAATGGAGAGGATATGGATGTATGGATTCCTTGTAAACCATCGGAATTGAGGTATCGGTGTGTTGTCTATCATTTGGAAGAGTGAACGTTTTAGCCAAGCTCCGGCAGTAGATAATACCCGGAGCTTGACAATACATTATCACTGCAACATCTGCATCAACTTATCCAACTTAGGAGCCATGATGATCTCCGTACGGCGGTTCTTGCTACGTCCATCGGCGGTCTCGTTATCAGCGACCGGCATAAACTCCCCACGACCACAAGGTTGTATCTGTAGCGGATTCACCCCGTAATCCTTGGTAAGGATACGTACTACGGAGGTCGCACGGATCACGCTTAGATCCCAATTATCCTTGAATTGGGCGGTATTGATCGGCTTGCTGTCCGTATGGCCCTCTATATAAACGTCTATATCGTTTTGCTTATTCAACACCTCGGCCAACTTAGCCAACGCTTCCTTGCCTCGTTTATCGACCTTTGCGCTACCCGATTGGAACAGAAGCTTATCCGACATGGCTACATATACTTTACCATTCTTCTCGGTTACGGTCAGCTCATCACTGTTGAAACCCAGCAAAGCGTCTTTCACGCTACTCAACAAATTCTGTACCTTTGCGTTCTGTGCGTTCATCATATCCTGTAGCTCGTTGATGGTACGCTCACGCTCGTCCAGCTCACTCATCTTTTGCTGTAACAAGGCATTCAGCTTGTCCTGCTCACCCATATTGGTATTCAACATGGTCTGGTAATTACGGATATCACGCCCCATTGTGGTCGTATCCCTTATCAAGGCGGCGATCCGGTTGTTGAGCGCGTCGTTATCGTCCTTGCATTTAATCAATTCCTCCTTCAAGGCGTCGCCACGTCCGATCGCCTCCAACCGGCCGTTCTCGGCAAGGAGGTATTTCTTTTTACTCACGCACGAAGAACATAAAAGGAGTGCGGAGACCGAGATAAATAACAATCTTTTCATTTTACGCATAAAATTTCGTGCAATGTAATATTTATTACAATTTCCTACACGCAAGTTTAGGATATTTGTGTCTCATAAACCAATATTAAAGAATCAGCGGTATGAAAATAAGAGAAATAATACAAACGCTGTTCCCGACAAGAACTTGGAAACTAGCCGCTATCATAGCCGGAGGTGTCCTTTGCGGGCTGGGGTCTTATACCTTATATGCTTCCCGGGCGTGGACTTATTTGTCCGACGACCCGGCTACTTGCGTGAATTGCCACATTATGGGCCCTTATTATGCTACATGGAATCATAGCTCGCACAGCCGTAACGCCACTTGCAACGACTGCCATGTGCCGCACGAGAACGCCGTGAAGAAGTGGTTCTTCAAAGGTATGGACGGAATGCGCCACGCCTCGGTATTCATGATGCGAGGGGAACCGCAAGTGATACAGGCGATCGACGAGAGCGCGGAGGTAATCATGAATAACTGTATCCGTTGCCATATGCAATTGAATACGGAATTCGTGAATACCGGAAGGATCGATCATGAGATGGCAATGGCGGGAGAAGGGAAAGCTTGCTGGGATTGCCATCGCGAGGTGCCGCACGGAGGTACGAACAGCCTGTCTTCTACACCGAATGCGTTGGTGCCTTATCCGAAGTCCGTATCGCCAGACTGGTTAAAAGATATGCTAAGTAAATAATAATAAATCAGTATAGTTATGGAAAAGAAATTAAAATCATGGCAAGGTTGGTTGCTGTTTGGAGGAACCATGGTCGTTGTTTTTGTTTTGGGTATGATCGCTGCTTCCGTGAACGAGAGACATGCGGAGGTCACTAGCGTAATGAATAATAAGAAGACGGAGATCACAGGAATCGAGGCTCGCAATGATAAGTTCGAATCGAATTATCCACGTGAGTACCAGACTTGGGAGGCTACGGCGGATACGAGTTTCAAGAGTTTATACAATGGAAATCAGGCGGTCGATGTTCTGGAGGCTCGTCCGGAAATGGTGATCCTTTGGGCTGGTTACGCTTTCTCTAAGGATTATTCTACCCCGAGAGGGCATATGCATGCGATCGAGGATATGCGTAACACGTTGCGTGTAGGCGCTCCGATGACAGAGAACGAGGGGCCGCAACCGGCTACTTGCTGGACTTGCAAAAGCCCGGATGTTCCCCGTATGATGCAAGCGATGGGCGTGGATAATTTCTATAAGGGCAAATGGGCTTCTCTGGGTAAAGAGATCGTGAATCCGATCGGTTGCGCCGATTGCCATGAGCCGGAGAATATGAACCTGCATATCAGTCGCCCGGCTTTGATCGAGGCTTTCCAGCGTCAAGGCAAGGACATCACGAAAGCGACTCAACAAGAGATGCGTTCCTTGGTTTGCGCGCAATGCCACGTGGAATATTATTTCAAGGGCGATGGTAAATACTTGACTTTCCCTTGGGATAAAGGTTCTACGGTTGAGGATATGGAGGCTTATTACGATGAGGCCGGTTTCGCCGATTATACGCATAAGCTAAGCCGTGCTCCGATTTTAAAGGCACAGCATCCGGATTATGAGATCTCCCAGATGGGTATCCATGCGCAGCGGGGTGTATCTTGCGCCGATTGCCATATGCCGTATAAGAGCGAGGGGGGCGTGAAATATAGTGACCACCATATCCAAAGCCCGTTGGCTATGATCGACCGTACGTGTCAGGTTTGCCACCGTGAGAGCGAGGAGACTTTACGCAATAATGTGTACGAGCGTCAGAATAAGGCGAACGAGATGCGTAACCGTTTGGAGACCGAGTTGGCGAAAGCGCATGTAGAGGCGAAGTTCGCATGGGATAAGGGAGCTACCGAGGATCAGATGAAAGATGTATTGAAATTGATCCGTCAGGCACAATGGCGTTGGGATTTCGGCGTGGCTTCTCATGGTGGTGCGTTCCACGCTCCGCAAGAGATTCAAAGGATATTAGGCAATGGATTGGATAAGGCGATGCAGGCTCGTCTGGCTACCGCGAAAGTGTTAGCGAAATTAGGTTATACGGATGATGTTCCGATGCCGGACTTCTCTACGAAAGAAAAGGCTCAGCAATATATCGGTTTGGATATGGCCGCTGAACGTACCGCCAAGGAAAAATTCCTAAATACAATCGTTCCTCAATGGGTGAAAGAGGCGCAAGAAAATAATCGTTTAGCGAAGAACATTTGATTATGTGGAAACAACCTTGGGGATATGCTGAAGGCTGGGTCATCTGTGCCGGTTTACTGATTACGGGATTTGGCTTGCAACTGATCACCGGCCCGGTTCAGGCAGGGTTGTTCCAATATCCGGTGAATGTGGCCGGAGGATTGATTTTTCTGTTGGTTCTATGTATAGGGTTTGTTGTTGGCCGGAAAATCACGGTTGTCCAGTGGTTTTCCGGGTTAACGGCGAGCATTACCTCTTTATCGGCTCTTTTGTCAGTTGTGTTGGTTATGGGATTTGTGGGTCCGGGTATCGAGCGGATTACGATGTCGTGGCCTTTTATCCTGCTGTTTCTCTATTTCTTGTTTGTCTTGGGCTTTGTCACATTGAAGCGTATCGTATCGTTTCGCTGGAGGGATGTTCCGTTTATGCTGAACCATGTCGGTTTATTTATCACGCTGCTGGCGGCGATCTTGGGAAACGGGGATTTACGCCGTTTACGGATGACGGTTCCGCTGGAGAATCCTGAGTGGAGGGCTTCGGACGAGAAGAACGAGATGATAGAACTACCGCTTGCCATCGAGCTTCGTTCGTTTACGATTGATGAATATCCTCCTAAGTTAATGCTAATCGACAATACGACCGGAAAAGTGCTTCCTGAAAAGCAACCCGAGAACATATTGGTGGAGGAAATTCCCTTAGCCGGAAACCTGCAAGGCTGGAAGGTTGAGGTTACCCGTTCACTACCGATGGCGGCTTGCGTGATGGGGCAGGATACGATAAACTTCGTGGAATTTCACTCCGAGGGGGCGACCACCGCTTTATACGTAAAAGCACGTAACGAACTTACCGGACGGCAGAAGGAAGGCTGGGTGAGTTGTGGCAGCTATATCTTTCCATACATATCGCTCCAACTGGATGATGCGGTCAGTATGGTGATGCCGGAACGGGAACCGAGACGCTTTGCCTCGGACGTAATGGTCTATACGAAAGATAAACAGACCAAGGAGGCGTGTATCGAGGTGAATAAGCCACTCTCTATTGCCGGATGGAAAATCTACCAATTGAGTTACGACGAGACGAAAGGTAAATGGAGCCGGATGAGTGTATTTGAGTTGGTGAGAGATCCATGGTTGCCGATCGTTTATACAGGGATCTTAATGATGATAGCCGGGGCGATCGGATTATTCCTATCCGCTCCTGTAAAAAAAGAATAGTATGGATTGGAGTTACTTTATTTATTTCGCCGCTCCGACGTTATTTTGCTGGATAGGTGGGGCATGGTTGGCTTATCGTCCTTCTTTTTCCAAGGGGGCTGTCGCTTGGACCGTGTTTGGCTTGGCTATATTCTCCGCTTTTATCATAGGGATGTGGATCTCGTTGGAGAGGCCGCCCTTGCGCACGATGGGCGAGACTCGTCTATGGTATTCTTTTTTCTTGCCGGTGGCGGGCGTGATCACTTATGTCCGTTGGCGGTATAAATGGATACTTTCCTTTAGTACATTGTTGGCCTTTGTCTTTATCTGTGTCAATCTGTTTAAGCCGGAGATACATAACAAGACCTTGATGCCCGCTTTGCAAAGCCCGTGGTTCGCTCCGCACGTGATAGTCTATATGTTCTCTTACGCCATGCTGGGCGCCGCTGCCCTTATCGCCATTTACCTGCTGATCCGTGCGAGGAGGAAGGGGATTGACGAGGGGATGATGAGTTTATGCGATAACTTGGTATATGTCGGTATGGCCTTTCTCACGATTGGGATGCTGTTCGGCGCTTTATGGGCCAAGGAGGCGTGGGGGCATTATTGGAATTGGGACCCGAAGGAGACA
Source organism: Parabacteroides sp. merdae-related_45_40 (assembly GCF_001915675.1). NCBI lineage: Bacteria > Pseudomonadati > Bacteroidota > Bacteroidia > Bacteroidales > Tannerellaceae > Parabacteroides > Parabacteroides sp. merdae-related_45_40. The sequence goes on from NZ_MNQY01000032.1 coordinate 73,732, forward strand.
TGGGCGGCTGCCACTTGGTTGGGGTACTTGATTTATATCCATTATCGCCTTCACCACCGCTTGCGTTATTCAGCGGCGTTGGGGCTTTTGGTTTTCTCTTTTCTTTTGCTACAGGTGTGTTGGGTTGGCGTGAATTATCTACCCTCCGCGCAAGGATATAGTGTACATACTTATAATATGGAATAATTAAAATCAGAGGTATATGAAAAAACTAGTTGTTTTAGTAGCGGGCTTGCTCTCCGTGGCCCTTTTCGCGCAAGCGGAAGAAACACAAAATACGAAAGAGAACACGTTCTCGATGAAAGTACAGATACGTCCGAGAGCCGAGTACCGGAACGGGGTCTTATTCCCCCGGCCTAAAGATGCCGAGTCCACCGGGTTTATCAATAACCGTGCCCGCCTTTCTTTGGGGTATGAGCGGGATCGTTTGTCTATCGGCTTGTCCGCGCAACATGTTGGAGTATGGGGACAGGATCCTCAGATCGATAAGAATGGCCGTTTTATCTTGAATGAGGCGTGGGCGAAGCTGGATTTCGGATCGGGTTTCTTCGCTAAGTTAGGTCGCCAGTCATTGGTATACGATGACGAGCGTATCATGGGTGCGTTGGATTGGAACGTGGCCGGTCGTTATCATGATGCTTTGAAGCTAGGCTACGAGAACACGAATAACCAACTGCATTTAATTCTCGCATTCAACCAGAATGATGAGAAAACGATCGGAGGAACGTATTACGCTCCGGGTGCGCAACCCTATAAAACGATGCAAACCCTTTGGTATAAGCATCTCTTCGACAAGAGTTTTAACGCATCCTTCTTGTTTATGAACTTAGGGATGGAAGGCGGTGATGCCGAGAAACAAAACTCGGATACAAAATACCTGCAAACCTTAGGAACGAACCTGATCTATACGCCTAGTAACTGGACGATAGGTGGTACTATCTATTATCAATTCGGCAAGACGAAAAGCGGACGGGATGTTTCCGCTTTCTTATGGGCGGTAAACGCCGCTTATCAAATCGATCCGCAATGGAAGATCGGTGTAGGTAGTGATTATCTGAGTGGCTCGGATGGGGCCGACGGGAAATATAAGGCGTTTGATCCTCTGTATGGAACCCATCATAAGTTTTATGGTGCCATGGATTATTTCTACGCCTCCTCTTTTGTCAACGGATTGAATCCGGGTTTATGGGATAATCAGATAAATGTAGCTTATAAACCTTCTTCCAAGGTAAACCTGTCTTTAGCCTATCATTATTTCTCCATCACGGGCGACGTATACGAAGGTAATGATAAATTGAGTAAAGGTTTAGGTTCGGAATTGGATTTCCAAGTGGATTGGGTAATCATGAAAGACGTGAAATTATCCGCGGGATATTCTACGATGTTGGGTACGAATACCATGAAGGCCGTGAAGGGTGGAAATCCGTCTCATTGGCAAGATTGGGGTTGGTTATCAATAAATATTAATCCAACTATATTCACGACGAAATGGTAACAGTTCTCAAGGAAAAGGGTATATTTGCAGGAGTAAACCTTTTTTCAAAACAAGATACGATGGATATAACCGATATGTTTAAGATCCCGCTTTTTAAGAATTTTACGCTTAAGATGCGGGAAGAGTTTTTGGATAAACTTGAATATACAGTAGAGGAGCATCCAAAAGGAAAAACCATAATTCATCAAGGGACGACTTGTAACGCCCTTCATGTTTTATTGGAGGGAAAATTGAACGTGGATGTTTTGGACGTATCGGGTAACATCGTGCGCGTGGAGACGATACAGGCTCCACGCACGTTCGCTACGCCTCATATCTTTTCCGAGAAAAACCAGTTCCCCGCTACTTTTACCGTCGATGAGGATGTGGTATTGCTTAAGGGTTCCAAGGAGTCTGTATTTACCTTAATGCATTCTATGCCGTTATTCCTGCATAATTTCCTTTGTGTCAGTACAAGCTGTAATAAATGTACGATGACTCGTTTGAAGGTGCTTTCGTTTCGTGGCATCCGGAACCGCTTTATTTATTACTTATTCGAACATCAGCAAAAGGATTCGAATGTCGTGGAACTAGAACATACCCAAGAGCAGTTAGCAGAGTATTTTGGTGTTACCCGCCCGGCTTTATCGAAGGAAATCGGGAGATTGGTGGATGAGGGATTTATCAGCATTACAAGGAGAAAGGTGACGATTTTAAATAAGACGGCGTTAACATGTATGCTTTAATGCTTTTGGGAAAAAGGTAAAAAGCGTACATTTGTGCCCAAATAAATAACTCCGGTGTATGGGCAAAGTTTTAATTATCGACGACGAGAAGCAGATTTTAGGTTTACTTTCACGCATTATCGGTTTGGAGGGATACGAGGTCTTACAGGCTGCTACTTGTAAGGCGGGGCTGAGGCAGATGGAGCAACATTCGCCAGAGGTGGTATTGTGCGATGTGTTCTTGCCGGATGGTAATGGTGTGGATTTGGTGTCGGACTTAAAGAAACTTCGCCCTCTATCCGAGATCATCCTACTTACCGCGCATGGTAATATTCCGGATGGCGTACAGGCAATCAAGAATGGAGCCTTCGATTATATTACGAAAGGGGATGATAATAATAAGATCATTCCTCTGGTAGCCAAAGCGATGGAGAAAGCTTCTGCCGCTTATCAGCAGCAAAAGAAGGAAGCTACGTCCGTCGGGAGGCAATATTCGTTTGATACGATTGTCGGTAAATCACCCGCTATCCAAGCGGCGATAGCGTTGGCTCAGAAAGTCTCGGCTACGGAGGTTCCGGTTCTGTTGACTGGTGAGACCGGTACGGGAAAAGAGGTCTTTGCTCAATCCATCCATCAACATAGTTCCCGGAAAGGGAAGTCTTTTGTCGCTATCAATTGTTCCTCTTTTAGTCGGGATTTATTGGAAAGCGAGATGTTCGGTCATAAAGCGGGGGCTTTTACCGGTGCTTTGAAAGAGACAAAAGGCTTGTTTGAGGAAGCTTCCGGAGGTACGATCTTCTTGGATGAGATCGGGGAAATGGCTTTCGACTTGCAAGCGAAATTGCTCCGTATCCTTGAGACCGGGGAGTTTATCAAGATCGGCGATACGAAACCAACGAAAGTGGATGTACGAATTATTGCCGCTACCAACCGTGATTTAGAGAAAGAGATCGAGCAAGGGCATTTCCGGGAAGATCTATTTTATCGGCTTTCCGTTTTCCAGATCCATCTTCCCGCGCTTCGTGAACGGGTCGAGGATATCCCTCTCCATATAAAAGCCTTTGTTTCCGCTTTTTCCTCCAAGATGGGAAAGAATATCCGAACAATTTCGCCCGAATATATAGATGCCCTGAAAAAACGAGCTTGGAAAGGTAACGTACGTGAGTTGCGTAATGCAATTGAGCGTAGTCTGATTATTGCCGATGGAGATACCTTAACCTTGGATGCCCTCCCTTTGAATATGCAAACCTCCTCTGCGGCGAGTACGGAATCTTATAGCGGTTTTGACCTGAGTGGCGTAGAGAAAATGCATATCCAAAAAGTGCTCAAATACACAAAAGGCAATAAAACCGAAACTTCCCGCCTTCTAGGTATAGGCCTCACTACTCTTTATCGGAAGATTGAGGAGTATGGGCTTTAATCTCATATTCTGCATTATTATGTATACCCGAAAGCATCTTGAAGATATGTAAGGAGAAACGGACATTGCTAAATAGTTTATCTTTGCTGAACGTAAACTTAATAATAATCGCTTAAAATACATCACCTATGAGTCTGAAGATTAAAACAAAACTAAGATACGGAATCGGGCTGCTGTTTGCCATGATCGTTTTGCTGGGAGGTCTATCGGTAAAGAACATCTCCGATATGTCTGCCGACACAAGGAACATATTGGCCGATAATTATAATTCTTTACTCTATTCACGCCGGATGCTGGATGCACTGGAACGAATCGATAGCGATCCTTCGGCTCAAGCCGATTTCGAGAAAAACCTAGGGCTACAGAAAAAGAATATCACGGAGGTCGATGAGAACGTGGCCACCTCACATCTAGTCGCTCAATACGAGCAATTGGCGAAAGAGCGTAATGAGGAGAATATCCGTCGTGTACGTCTCGCCTTAAATCAAGTCATGAGTTTGAATATGGCTTCTATCTACAGGAAAAGCCAAGTGGCGGAGTCTACGTCTCAAAAGGCTTTATTTTGGATTTGGGGGATTGGCCTCTCTTGTATGGTGGTCGCTTTCGCTTTTTTAATACGTTTCCCCCGTTCGATAAATACCCCTATCCGTATGTTGATGGACGGTATCATGGAGATCGCTAACCATAATTACGAGAAACGATTGGATCTCGCTAAATATGATGAATTCGAGGGGGTTGCGAAATCCTTTAACCGGATGGCGGAACGGCTTACGGAATACCGGAAAAGTACGTTGGCGGATATTATCCAAGGAAAGAAATATATAGAGGCTATCGTGAATAGTATCACGGAGCCAATCATAGGCTTGGATCGGGATCGTAAGATTCTTTTCGCCAATAACGAGGCTTTGACGATCTTGAATCTCAAGCGGGAAAACGTGATCGGAAAGTCTGCCTCGGAATTATCCTTACGGAACGATTTGCTTCGCAGGTTAGTTCGGGAACTGATCCAGCCGAGCGAGAAAAAAGAGCCGCTTAAAATTTACGCGGATAATAAGGAAAGTTATTTTCAAGTGCAATATATACCGATCCGTGTGTCGGAGAATGGCGAGGCGGAGGTGTATGTGGGCGACGTGATCTTATTGAAGAACATCACGGAGTTTAAGGAGTTGGATTCTGCTAAGACCACTTTTATCTCGACGATCTCCCATGAATTGAAAACTCCGATATCGGCGATCATGATGAGCCTGAAATTGTTGGAGGATGCCCGTGTGGGAGCCATGAACGACGAGCAAAAAGCACTGGCGGAAAGTATCAAGGAAAGTAGTAATCGATTACTGGAAATAACCAGTGAGCTATTGAAAATGACGCAGGTGGAGGCCGGCAAGCTACAATTGAATCCGAAAATAACCAAACCGATCGAATTGATCGAGTATGCGATAAAGGCGAACCAAGTGCAAGCTGATCGCTTCAATTGCCATATAGAGGTGGAATACCCGGAGAAGATTTCCAAGCTTTTCGTGGATAGCGAGAAAATCGCGTGGGTCTTGACGAATCTATTATCGAACGCAATTCATTATACCCCGGAGAATGGCCGTATCATAATCGGTGCCCGCCAGCAAGATCATAGCGTGGAGATCTATGTGCAAGATTTCGGTAAGGGTATTGATCCCCGATATCATCAAAGTATATTCGATCGCTATTTCCGTGTGCCGGGAACGAAGGTACAAGGGAGTGGTCTAGGGCTGGCTATCAGTAAAGACTTCGTGGAAGCTCATGGAGGAACACTTTCTGTTGATAGCGCGGTTGGAAAAGGAAGTACTTTTGTTATAAAATTCAATGTATAAGAGGGTAAAAAAAGAGGGTGTTAATTACCCTCTTTTATAATATCGCTTCCTCCGGAAGTGGATGTATCCGATCTTGCCGAACCTTTGTAATGTACATCACTACCTCCGCTTGCCGAAGCCTTGATATAATCGGTTACGTGCGTATAAATATCGGAGCCACCACTGGCGGAACATTCCAACTGGTTTAAGATAAGATCATAAGCCTTGATATCCGAGCCACCTGAGGCGGAATATTCGCCGTTCTCCGCTTTTCCCGTAAGCTTGAGATCGCTACCTCCGCTGGCACGGCCTCGTATTATTCGGGTAGTAAGATCGTTGATGATGATATCGCTACCGCTGGTCGCCTCAATTATGCAATTGGATACGTTGATTGGCTGCTCCATTTTCACGTCGCTACCCCTTGTCGCTATAATTTCCAGATCATCTCCGGATAAAGCGCTTCTCAGGACAAAATCCATACAACCGGACATCTGGATTTTTTCCAGCTTCTTGGAAGTGCCCTCTATTTTAAATCGGGTAGGGCTTAATTGTGTACCATTCTCTGTGGAGATTGAAAGTTCTTCATTTTTTACTTGAACGTTTATATAAGGATATAAATTCTCGTCGATCGTGATTCGTAAGGACGCTGATTCTCCTTGCGTATACCCGAAAACGTACGACGGATTTCCTCCACGACTGAATAGGCTGAACCAACTGTCGCTATAACCCATGGCGGTTGAGCCGACTTTTATCGCTGAATAGTCTCTGACGGAGATTTCTTTCGTGATAATATCCCCATTCCCTTTTACTTTCTTCGCCTCGATAGGCATCACGCAAAAAGCGATCAACGCAAATAAGGCCATCATTCTTGTTCTCATATGAAGTGTAATTAATTTATACTCTTTTCTTATAAGACGAATGGATTTGAAAAAACGTTACATCTAAAATGAAAAAAAGAAGCTATCATTGACTTTTTTTGTGATAGCTTCTTTTTCTTACCCTAATAACAGGGAGGTCGATTAATTACTTTTAGGTTTTTCAACCATATGTTCTACTCTGTCTTTGACGTATTCGACTTGATTTTTACCCGTGTCTACCACGTCCTTTACTTTTTTCTTTGCCTTATCTGTAAGACCGTGGAGTTCGTTCTCCAGACATTCGAACTGTCCTTGATCTTCCATCCTGCGAAGTACGTAACCAACAACTACACCTACGGCTAAACCGAATAATACATTTTTCATAACTACTACTTTTTATGAGTTAAAACATTATTTTTTATAGTTATGAAACAGCAAGTCAACCAATAAGGTTGGTGTTTATTTGTTATTTTTCAGTAAATCCCTAATCTCGGTAAGTAATTGGATATCCGCAGGGGGAGCGGCCGGAGCTTTCGGGGCCTCTTCCTTCTTCTTGCTTAAAGCATTAACACCTTTGACAAGTAAAAAGACGGCGAAAGCTATGATTATGAAATCCAGTGTCACTTGTATGAAATTTCCGTAGTTAATGGAGACCGCCGGAGAGATCACCTTGTCTCCCTCCATTACGGCGTGCTTCAAGGTGATTTTTAAATCCGTGAAATTGACGCCACCTACAAGTAAACCTACCGCCGGCATGATCAGATCCGCTACGATAGAAGATACGATCTTTCCAAAGGCACCACCGATAATGATACCTACCGCCATGTCCACTACGTTACCTCGCATGGCGAACTGCTTAAACTCTTGTAATATTTTTTTCATAAAACAACGCTTTTTATATTATAACAACAAAATTAGCCATAAGTTGAATATTTTCAATGCTTATAGCGAAATTTGAAGAAATTATTTTTGATTTTCATGTTTTTGTTTGACCCATTTGAGCATTGATGTGTTATATCCTCTTTCTTTGGCCTTAGTCAATAAAAAGAGAATAGCCTCTTCTGGGAGTGTAGGCGTACGACTAAGTAGCCATAAATAGTCTGAGGTATTACTGCCTACGAGAGCGTATGAGTAATTATCCTCGTCAATTTCCATAATGTTGTACTCGGCGTAGAACCGCATAAAGAAACACACTTTTAATTTACTAGGACACGTAGGATCCGTTACTTTGGCTATACCTCTCGCTCGTTTGAAGGAACCGGAAAAATTACCCCAATATCCGCTGTTAACAACTTCTATATCTCCATTCGGGAGAAATGAGTATTCCACGGTAGCTCCTACGAGATTATGCTCAAAGCGATGATCAAAGCGTGCTATTTCAAACCATTTCCCCATATAGCGGTGTAAATCCAAAGTCTGAACGGTTTCTTTGTTTATAATACGTTGAGTGCAAGATAAATTACACTGCATTATAAGACAGATGAGGCCTATTAGTTTAAATCGCATAGGTTTTTATTTTTATCCCATAATAAACATAGAGAGCCTCTAAAAAGTTTGAAAACGTTCATATTTTTTAGTTTTTATTTTTTCGACAACCTATGCTTTAACTTTTAATTTGAAATTTCGACCCTGTCTGAAGTGAGAAATTCGTAGCTGTGGCATTTCCGGACGATAGATTTTGATCCACGTTTTTATGTGTTTTTTTGTATTGAAAATTTCATAGTTATGATTTGGAAAAGTCATAACTATGAAATAAAAAGTCACAACTATGAAATAAATGACTCTTTACAGTGAAAAAAATATATGAGGATGTTTTAATTGTAAATGCTTGTTTGAGAGTTAGTAATCGTCAAGATGTCTAACTTTGCGTCTTTGTTTTCAGTTGGAATTTAAAATAGAGAGATATGGATGAGAAAGATTTGGTGGAAGGGATGCGAGAGTATATAAGTCTGTTACAAAAGGAAGGACGG